>JBASTK010000001.1:0-2732 GCA_049274855.1 Candidatus Sungiibacteriota bacterium
GCGTGTAGATGACCGCGCGGGGAGCGCATTTAAGAGAGGGGGGGCGGTCTTACTTTCGCATCCGGAACGGATTGATAGAGTTATCGTAATAACTATGCCATAGACATTTTGAATTTTATTACGCAAGAAGTTTTATGAAAATACCGATGATTATAGGGATATTGGGTATTGGTGCGGCGCTCGCAGCGGCGATTTTTTGTGAATGGGTGATTGCGCGGATCGCAGGGGGGAGTGTTGTCGTGCCGCCAGTAACAGTGCTTGCCGTGATACTGGTTATGACGGCATTGCCGTTTTCTTTTAGGATATGGTTGGCATTGGCGGCGGGATTTTTACTTGATAGTGTTGCCCTGCCGCCGTTTGGAGCGACGATTCTGCTGTTTGTTTTTCTTGCCGGTGTGATGGAGATTGTACGCGCCGTGATGGCAGATCGGAAATCATATTTTGCAAAGACCGTCACGGGGGCGGGGTTGTGCCTACTTGCATACGGGGCGGCGCCGTTGGCAAGAGTTGCCGCAGTATTATTGAGATTATGAGACGGCAACTTCGGTATTCTTTTGTTGAGCGCATATTACGCCGCCGCCGTTATCGGCAGGAGTTTTTTAATGATGTCGAGCCGGATGAAATTTTTGTCGATGCCGCGATGCTCTCGCGTGATTCTCTCGGTGAACTTGAGGGTAAGATAGAGCGTCCGCTTGCGCGGGTATATTCACTGCTGTTTCTTTTTTTGGCCGGTCTGGGGATAATATATTTTGCGTGGCGCGGATTTTTTTTGCAGGTCGTCGCGGGTGATGGATTTTTTTCGCAATCGCAGGAAAACAGATTTTTATCTCGGACCATCTATTCGCCCCGCGGGATTATGCGCGATCGCGCGGGAAACGCACTCGTGGATAACGCCCCGTCATTCGGGCTTTCATTTGATCGTGCGGAATTTATGCGGCAAAATGGTGACTTGCCAGCGCTGAAGACGCGTCTGGAGACACTCCTTGGCATATCTTCTGATGTGTTGGCAAGTGCGGGATTTCCTAAAGACGGCGATGTGCGCAAACTTCCCGCGCATATTTTTATTGTCCGTGATTTGACCTCTGATGCCCTTGTTGCTATAGCCCCAGAAATAGCGCTATTGCCCGGTGTGGAAATCTTTGAAAGCTACCGGCGCAGTTACCGCGATCCGTTTGCATTTTCTCATGTGCTTGGATTTGTCGGTAAAGTATCGCCGGAAGATGCGGTTTTGCGCCCTGAATTGAATGGCGAGGAGACGGTCGGTAAAGACGGGCTTGAGGCGTTTTATGATGCATCATTGCATGGCGTGCAAGGTAAAAAAATTGTAGAGATTGACTCTCGCGGCGTTGAGAATCGTTTTCGTATGACGCAGGATCCGCGCCATGGCGATACGCTGGCGCTTACTCTTGACGGCGAGCTTCAGGAGAAAGCATATGGCATTGTTGATCATTATGTGGAGCGCAGGCATGGCGCGAGCGTCGTGGCGCTTGATCCGCGGAGCGGCGCTGTCCGCGCGCTCGTGAGTTACCCGGGTTTTGACAGCAATCAATTTGGCCAGGGCATGAGCGCTGATGCATTTAGCACTCTCCTGCGCGACCCGCTAAAGCCGCTTTTTAATCGCGCCATCGCCGGGGAGTTTCCTTCCGGGTCTACCATCAAGCCGCTGATCGCCGTGGCGGCACTTGAAGAAAAAATAATTGATCCTGAAAAAAAGATTTATGACCCTGGTTTTATTGATATTCCGAATCCCTACAAACCCGGAGAGAGCACGCGGTTTGTGGACTGGCGGCCGCAGGGATGGGTGAATTTGTATGATGCGATTGCGTACTCCGCCAATGTTTATTTTTATATAATCGGCGGCGGGTATAAGGATCAAAAAGGCATTGGGATTACAAAAATCAAGCAGTATGCGGAGGCATTCGGGCTTGGATCGCGTCTCGGTATTGATTTGCCGGGAGAGAAGCCGGGTTTGGTGCCTGATCCCGAATGGAAAAAAACTGCCGAGCCGCAGAATCCTATCTGGCGCATCGGCGACACCTATCACACGGCAATCGGTCAGGGCGGGACCAAAGCAACTCCATTGCAGATGGCGTCGGTGACGGCGGCGATCGCAAACGGCGGGACGTTATGGCGGCCGTATCTCCTTGATGCGCGGTACGATGCCGAGGGTAATCTTGCGGAGCGGCGGGAGCCGCAGGCGATTCGGACGCATTTAGCAAGCGCGGATTCGCTTGCCAAAGTATCTGCTGGTATGCGTGAGACCGTGACGCGCGGTACTGCACGGCTTTTGCAAAATGTGTCGGTTGCGGTGGCGGCAAAGACCGGGACCGCACAAAATGTGCCGGGCAAGGCGCCGCATGCGTGGGTAACGGTATTCGCGCCCGCGGAGAATCCTGAAATTGTACTGGTTGTTATGGTGGAGAACGCGGGCGAGGGCGCGACCGTCGCGGTGCCGATTACCAACGAAATTTTGCAATGGTATTTCGCGCAACATTCTCGTTGCGCGAATGTCCAATGCCCAAGCTCCAATAACCAATAAAGTCCTAAACCCCAATGACTTAGAAACTGTCTAAAAAGCTCCCGTAAGCGTCATTGCGAGGAGCGAAGCGACGCGGCAATCTCGTATTTTAGGGTAAAACTATGCGAGATCGCCACGCTTCGCTCGCGATGACAACCCTTTTTAGACAGTAGACCTACTGCGTAGAGAGTTTTCTACTGCAATTCCCAGATTT
>JBASTK010000002.1:0-1543 GCA_049274855.1 Candidatus Sungiibacteriota bacterium
TGCTATAGAAGCACTGGGCGTATCGGTCGTCGCCTCAGACCTACTCTCGCGACATAAATACCGCAGTACCGCCAGCGACCGGCTGACGCGAAGCATCCTGCGCCATGACAGCGATAAAACCGCAAAAATAATTTGGAAATTAATTTCATGAGCACACACACGCCTCTCCCAAAAAAAATAACCTATGAGCAACTGGAAAAACTTGACCGCCAAACTCACCGCGACATTCGCGGTCTTATCAATCAACTCGTGGACAATGCCGCGGGGTACCGCTACTCACCGACAGTGATGACGCAAGCTGTGCGCGACCCCAACACTTTTATCCTGACCGCGCGGGACGGCAAATCCATTGTCGGCATAGGCACGCTCATCGTCATGTTTGCGCCGTCCGGCCTTTACGGTATGGTGGAGAATGTTGTCGTGGATGCGCGGGTCCGTAGTATGGGCATTGGCCGCGCGCTCATGCAATGCCTGATCGCCGAAGCCCGGCGCCGAAAACTCCTCAAGCTGGAACTTACCAGTAATCCCAGCCGCATCGCGGCAAACCATCTGTATCAGTCGCTCGGATTTCAAAAACGGGAGACCAATCCATATCGGCTCATACTTGCGCGGACATGACGGCTATGCTTTTGGTATTGGATTTCGACGGCGTGCTTTTCAATGATATGCGCTTCAAGCGCGATTACGAGCGCTTGTTTGCCCGCCACGGTGTGCCGCGCCGTATTCATCAAGCCGCATACGCCGAATCGCGTGCGCTCCACCATGGCGGTTATCGCCACGATCTGCATATTATGCTCATACAAAAACATGTCCCGACGCTTCAGCTCTCCCGCATTGAACGAGGCATAGAAGAGTTACTCGCCCATGCCGGAGAATATTTTTATGCCGATACTCTGCCGTTCCTCCGTTATTGGCAATCAAAAAAAGAACGGATGGCACTTCTCTCCCGCGGCAATAAGTTCCAAAAAATAAAAGTCCGCGCAAGCGGTGTTGCAAGATTTTGCAAGCCCGCTACCGTTGCGGATACGGTCGACAAAGTATCTCCCTTGCGTCGTATCATAAAAGCGGCGGCGGCGCGACAGATCGTCTTCATAGACGACACCAAACATATGGTTGACGCCATCAAACAAAACTTCCCGCATGTTCTTGTCATCCAGATGGTGCGGCGAAAAGAGCAGGAGCGGAGCACGCACGCAGACGCCATCGTGCCAAATCTTGCCGCGGCGCGCCGATTTATTGAAAGCCGAGCCGTCCGGCGAGCTCCAAATGTTCGGGGGTATTGATACCGATACTCTCCTGCGGACTGATAGAGAGAGATGCGACACACGCACCCTCACTCATCGCCATATGCACCAAATCCGTCAGATAGTATTCCGCTTTTGCATTATAATTGGTGAGTAATCGCAGATGCGGCCAAAGCCATACGGCATCAAAACAAAAGAGCGCTGGATTAACTTCGCGGATAGCAAGCTCCTCGGGAGTCGCGTCTTTCACCTGCACATCCGCGATAATGCGGCCGCGGTTATCGCGGATGATTCGGCTG
>JBASTK010000003.1:0-2683 GCA_049274855.1 Candidatus Sungiibacteriota bacterium
CTTATTGATTATCCAAAGGCAGATTTTGCATTGATTGATTTGCGTAAAATGTTGCAAGTGAAGCGGGTGGTCAAGAAGAGCGGCGCGAACATCGTCATCAATTGTGCGATTGATGATTATAATCTCATTGTCACTAAAATGGCGCTGGAGCTCGGTGTCCACTATGTGGATCTCGGATCGGAAAAACAAATGCTATATGACCAGATGGCGCTGGACAAGGACTTCAAAGAGAAGGGGATTATCGGCATTACGGGGATGGGCTCTACGCCGGGCATTACGAATGTTATGCTCCGTTACATCCGACCGCAGTTTGATACGATTCACAAGGTGCATGTTGGATTTACATGGGATTCTAATATGCCGGTGTTTGTCACGCCATTTTCCATTGACGCGATTTCGTATGAATTTTCCGAGCCGGCGGAGATGCTGGAAAACGGCGAGTTTGTGCATAAATATCCGGATGAAAACATCGTCAATTATTATTATAAGGGCATCGGCAAGCAGAAGACCCGTTACACTAAGCATATTGAGCATCATTCGTTTTATGAATATCTCAAAGATGCGGGCATAAAAAATATCTCTGTGTTTTCCAGTTTTCCTTCGCATTCGTATGTTGCCTTAAAGGCGCTGGTTGATCTCGGATTTACGACTAAAGAGCCGATTCAGATAGAAGGGGCGTCAATCCGTCCGCTTGATTTCACTGCAGAAGTCCTGCGGCGTATTTCGGTACCCGAGGGCTACACGGAAAAAGAAAATTTATGGCTCAAAGTTTTCGGAAAAAAAGGCAAAGAGGAAAAGATGGTGGAGATGGATTGCAATGTCGGGACGCAGGAGGGATGGGAAGATGCTACTTGCAACATTGACACTGCGTTTCCCGCGGTAATCATCGGAGAGATGATAAAAAATGGTTCTATTGCGGAACGGGGATTATTTTCTCCGGAGTTCGTGATCCCGCCGGAATTGTTTTTTGCGGAATTGAGTAAGCGCAAGCTTTGGGTTTATGAGAATGGCAAGCGGATAAATTGAAATTATGGCATTGATTGCGGGATTGAATATCAAAGATGTGATAAAAGCAGAAGTTATTCCTCTGCGGTTTGCGGGCGCGCCGGAGCAGGATTTTGCGGCCGCACGCATCACTTTGATCCCGGCACCGTATGATGCGACTACGACTTATAAATCCGGCAGCCGCGAAGGGCCGATGGCGATTTTGACTGCGTCCATGCAGTTGGACGAGCCATGGGGCGAGTCGCAGTGGCATCCGGCGGTAGAAGAAAAATTCTTTTATACTTTTGAACACACATTGTCTTTGCACGGCGGATCAACGCAAGAGCATCTCGCATCACTCTCGCGCTTTATCTCTGAAGATGTCGTGAGTAAAGGTAAAATACCTTTTTTGATCGGTGGGGAACATTCACTCACTTTTGCTTCTGTTGCCGCGCTCTACGAAAAGCACAATGACTTTTCCATCCTACATTTGGATGCGCATCCTGATTTGCGCTCCGATTATCATGGGGATCGGTATTCGCACGCATCCGTGATGCGTCGCTCGTATGAATTGGGCGATAAAGTATCGCTGACAGAAGTTGGCATCCGTAGCGTAGACCGCGACATACAAAAATACATCGCGGAGGAAGAGAAAAAAAGCACGGCAGAAAAATCTCTGAAAGTATTTTATGCGCCCGAAGTGCCAGTAGAGGAAATAGAAAAATCGTTGAAGTCAAAAGTTTATATCAGCATTGATTTAGATGTGTTTGATCACTCGATTATGCCCGCGGTCGGCACGCCCCAACCCGGAGGACTCGGGTGGTATCAAGTAGTCGGACTGTTAGAGTATATTATTGCGCGGCATGAAATTATCGGTATGGATGTCGTGGAGTTGGCACCGATCCCGGGCATGGTAGCCCCGGACTTTGCCGCGGCAAAACTTGTATGGAAGATGATAGAGTTTGTTTTTATGGCACAGAAAGGGCAAAAGTGAGCGCGGTTTATATCTTGCGAAACATAGCGCGTTCGCGGCGGGTTTGATAGAATGAAGGGTATAGATAATTATTTCAAAAATTATGCGAGTCACCATACGGCAAAAAGATATAGAGATGACACCTGCTCTGCGGGAGTATGCGGAGCAGAAGATCGTGCGTCCGGTTGAAAAACGGCTTCGGCAGCTGGCGTTGTCAGACGCGCCGATTTTGGATATTGAGATCAGCCGCATCACGCATCATCATAATAAGGGGCTGGTGTATGCGGCGACCGCGACTCTCTCTCTGGGCAGACACGTGATTCGCGCCGAGGCCGCGGAGGTGGATGCGCATGCTGCGTGCGACGCGCTGGAGGATGAGCTGACGCGCGAAATCGTACACTACAAAACGCGATCGCAGTCGTTGTTCCGCCGCGGAGCGCGCCGCGCCAAGGAATATTTGCGGGCAAGTCCGCTTGCATGGTTTCGCCGCGGGGGTATAGAACGCGAGGAGGGGAGATAATGGAATTTGATGCGTTCAGCCGTTCCGATCCGCCTGTTGGCGAAATCGGAACGGCTGGATTTTTTGTTGTTCTCGGCGTATAATAGGCGGGCTATGGCATGGCTATCAAAGATATTTGGAGATGCAAATGAGCGCTCTATACGCGCGCTCAATCTTCTTACTGTAGAGATCGCCGCGTTTGAGAAAGAGTTTGCAAATCTCTCGGA
>JBASTK010000004.1:0-1917 GCA_049274855.1 Candidatus Sungiibacteriota bacterium
ATATGCGGGTGATTAGGGAGATATTTTTCCAGCCATTCTGACAATAGGTAATCCTTTTTAAAAAAGTCTTCATCAACAAAATAAACCCCGGTCTCTATTAAACGATTGCCGATAAATGAGGAGGTGACTACTGCGGCATATTGCTCCAGTACCTTGTCTTTTGGGAGGGGGCTGGAGCGGAATTCTCCTACAAAATAGTCACAATGGTTTGAATTGCCGAAATTGCCGAATTCTGCCATTTCCGCGCGCAACTTTGATGGCATCGGATGCACGGACTGCATAGTTGAGCGAAAATGTTTCTGCATCATCCGTAACTGATAGTTATGCAGCGGTATTTTCCAGGTAATGGCGATAAGGATGAATATGATAAGGCACAGGAGGGTGATGCCCGTCGGTGCCAAGACCAGCGCGACAATACGACCTATGCGCTTCATGGCAGGAGCCACTCCCGGGCCAGTTTATAAAATTCATTCGCGATCTGGAGTCCGCGATCGTTTGGTTGCGGATGAGCGTGAGGGTCTATATACGGCAAGTGGTAAAGTGTTGCGATGATCTCCGGTCTTTGAGAAATATCGATGGATCTTTTCCATTCGTCAATGAGCGAGCGCATTCTCGCGGCGGCGAAGAAGATGCTGTGTTCCGGCTCTTTTACATAATCGTACAAATACGATCGGGAGACTTTCTTGATGTTGGCGGCGGACAACTTGCTGTCATGGGGGTCTGGATTGTAGTACCCGTCTTTGATGAGGCCGCGGGCAGTATCCATTTTCACCTGTGCGATCCCTGCGGAGGTATTTGCGCCGATGAAATTGACCGCCAGACGATCGGCGATTTCTTCAAAAGGATTTAACCGAGCAATCTCGTCAATAATGATCGCGCCCAAGAGATACGAATCCACATTGAATTTCTTGGCGGCTTCAAAGATGAGATTCCGATGCGGTTGTAACTTTTCCTTGACTGTTTCTTTAGCGACTCTGGGATGCCCGTCAATAACGATATTTGGCTCGGCTTTATCCAGCGAATCCTGATACAGCCGCCAGTAGGTGCGGAAGGCATCCGTAGATAACACGCTGTTGAGGTTATCGGCGGAGGCATATAACTTATGCGCGGAGATAGAAAGGCGTTCCAAATGTTCCTTAGCCGGAACGCTCGGCTTGGTACGCAGATAAACGCCGCTGGCGCGACGCACAGGATAAATACCCTCCAGTTTTCCGTTCTCTGCCAACCCCGTTGCCTCCTCGAGGGAATATGCTCGCAATGTGTCAGAGACGAAAACAAGATTCTTGCCTCGGGAGTCGGTTACGACGAGGATGATTTTCATGGCGCGAGAATTAAAACAGTAATGAAGTTTTCCGGTAATCCGGCGAGGATGTTTAGGCAGTCGGCACGATAGAGTTTGAATGTTGGTTTTTCGTAGTAGGGAGTATGCATATAGGGATTATATCACTCTCGTCCGAAAGCGATCAAGGCGGAATCCTCTCTAGTCATCACACCGGCGGTCGCCGAGAAAAGGGTATCCCTCCTGGGATGCAAAGACAAAATATGCCGTGCCGCGGGTGGTGGTTGCGCGACCCCCCAGATACCACTCGTCCCACCAGCCGCCCAGCGGAGAGTCCATAGTCCATACCCCCTCATCAAAAAAGAGAACCTTGAGCGGGATCCGGCTCATATGGTTGATAGATCTGATGGAATGGCCTTCGTATGCTTGTCGTATACTTTCTTTAGAGAGGGGTGCTGTGCGAAACTCTCCGACGAAAAAATCGCACTGCAGAGATCCGTGCTCACTGGGACCTCCGAGATACTTTTCTCTCTCTATCAGTCTTGATTCTGATGGATGGTAAGAAGCGACTTCTCGGAAATTTCTTTCAAGCCGCCAAAGCCGGAAGTTGTGGATGGGCACTCCGTACACGAGGAAAT
>JBASTK010000005.1:0-1521 GCA_049274855.1 Candidatus Sungiibacteriota bacterium
CCCTGCGTGCAATCCGGACGGCAGTCCTGGTGCGGGAGTCCGTGATCCAAAGACATGCTATCATCCGCAGGATTATGACGGCACATTCCGCGGTCCTGTCAGTATCCGTCAAGCAATCGCACAATCACTCAATGTCCCTGCGGTAAAAGTGCTGTACCTTGCGGGTATCCCCGACTCCATCGCGACCGCGCAAGATATGGGTATCACCACCCTCACGACACCCGACCGCTACGGCCTCTCTTTGGTCCTTGGCGGCGCTGAAGTGACTCTTCTGGATATTACCTCGGCATATGGCGTTTTTGCCGCAGAAGGCATCCGGCACCCCGCTACTGCGATACTTAAAGTAGAGACGGCAAAAGGAGTTCTTTTAGAAGAAAAAAGAGATGTGGCGACTCCGATGTTAGATACTGAAGTGAGCCGTGTGATGAACGACATTCTCTCGGATAATGAGAGTCGTGTGCCAATCTTTAGCCCCCGAAGCTCTCTCTACTTTGCCGATCGTAAAGTCGCGGCAAAAACCGGCACCACGCAGGATTACCGCGACGCATGGACTATCGGCTACACGCCGTCGATCGCCGTAGGCGTGTGGGTCGGCAATAATAATAATGCCGCTATGAATCAAAAGGGACTTTCGGTGATGGTCGCCGGGCCTCTGTGGCATAAGTTTATGCAATTCGCTTTGAGCCCGCATCCGCCGGAATCCTTTACCCCGCCTTCCCCATCATCCCCGCAAAAACCAGTATTCCGCGGTCAATACCGAATGGGGCAATTTATAAAAATAGATAAAATATCAGGCAAACTTGCCACCGCGTCAACTCCTCCGGAGCTTATTGAAGAAACGAGTTTTGGCGCTATTACTTCCATTCTTGGTATTATCAATAAAAATAATCCTGGCGGCGACTCCACGGCAAATTTTAATGACCCGCAATATATAAACTGGCAAGCAGGTATTGACCAATGGCTGACAGAACACCCCCTTACCTTATCGTCTCCCCCAACTCTGTATGACGACCTCCATACTGAGGCAAAAGCACCGCGCATTATATGGGTCAATCCTATTGAAAACGTTGCGGTCGCAAATCCGCGGGATGAAATAATTATTGATATTACTAATGTTTTACCACTCCGTGAAATATCGCTTTTTGTAGATGATGCGCTCAAAGAGTCAAAAACAGGACCTTTCACATCTTCACGCTTCTCTTTTTATTCAAAAAACCCTATTGAAGAGGGTACTCATCTATTTCGGATGAGTGTGTATGACACGGTTGGCAACCATACGATGCGGGAACGCACATTGACTATTGGACCATAGTACCCGCTGCAGAAATTGCCCGACATTTTCATAGTATGTCCCTTTAGGAACTTTGCTTCAATAGAACGCAATTTCGGCAACGGTTAGGTAAGCCGTATCGGCATCACCACATACGAGAATCGCTGGTGGGATTTATTACGCAGAAGCGCGGGTGATGATTCCTGCGTACAGCCAAAAAAAAGTTCCTCGTCTTCCAGCGACTGTACGCC
>JBASTK010000006.1:0-4400 GCA_049274855.1 Candidatus Sungiibacteriota bacterium
AGTAATAAGCCGCTAAGATAAAAAAGAGGGACGCGTTCTCGCTTGGGCACGATGTATAGCATAGCGGCAATGAGCGCCGCGATACGAAAATAACTTTTTTCTACACTCGTCCAGCGCAGAGATCGGCTCATCTCAAGACCGATCCGCGCCGCGATGTCTTGATACTGCGGTAATTGCCGAAGCAGGAAAAAATTATACCAGTACGGCGCTGAAATGACGAATCCTATGCCTGCGATACTGGCAAGCCGCACGCATACTTTGTATTTCCCTGAAAGCGCCAGTATGGCTCCGATAAGCGAGATCGCGATGAAAAAATATACCCAGTCGTGAAGATAGGTATAAAACATTAAACCGAAACAGATGCCGGCAAGCCATGTGCTCCAGCGTTCGCCCCGTATATTAACTTTGGCAATGTTCATTTTTGACCCGCGTAGCGGGTCAGCCAAAGTTGTATTACGGGGTTCGTTTTGGTCCCGCCGGATGGCGCGGAGCAGGCCGTAGAGCGCAGGTACAGAGAAGAGAAAAGTTATTTTTGGATATTCAAATCGTATAAAATACAGAATGTCGGAGGTGTCTGGCAGGATATGTTGCAGAAATGTCTGTAAGAGAGGCAATGTTATCGGCGGAATAGTCAGGATCGCCTTGGGAATAAAAATAAAAAATGTTGCAAAGAAGAGGGCAAGTGTCCGCGCGCGGGTGAGTTCAAACGCAAGAAAGTAGAGTGCGATAAAAATGAGCGGCGGGAAAATAAAATCCGACAGGATGAATGCGCGATCCAGCGATCCGAGTATGCGTCCCAAGCCGCCCATGAGCAGGGGATTCAAGAGAGGCAGGGTCGCGGGGTTTCCGCTCTGTTCCTGAATACTGATGTCTCCGGTGAGCCATTGCCCTTGATATACCGCGTTTGCCCGTATGCCGTAGACGCTCGCGTCAGCGTGCGATGCAAAAGTGAGAGGGCGGTAGTCGCCGCCTGTTTTCGCGAGTTCCCGCGGAATAAAGAAGTGAGTACTTCCGTAGATTAGACCCACTAAAATAGCAAGCGCAAGAACTGCCCCATGCCGCCTTACGGTACTTTTTAGAAAAGTTGTAGAGCGTATGATTTTCGCGGCTGTGCTGTGCGCTGTTATCATGCCGCTATTTTCTTTTCGCCCACTACTGATTTGAATGCCATCAAACTGCGAAAGCCGTAGTCCACATAGAGCGGCTTGAATCCGTTTCTTTGCAGTACCTCGCGGGCTTGCCGATTTGACGCAAGCTGGGAAATTTCATCCGGATGGAATTGGAATCTGCGTTCGCGCTTTTTGAGATTCATAAAGAATTCCACGAGATACAGGAGTTTTTGCGGGATGGAATTTTTGGCGGGCCAGCAGAGAATAATGCGTCCGCCGGGCGCCAGCACGCGGCGGAATTCGCGCAACATCTCGTCAATTTGATCATGCGTGAAATGCTCCATCACGCCCAGATTCCAGATGCCGTCAAGCGATTCATCGCGGAACGGGAGGTGAAAGCCGTCCCCGCATACTTTGACATCCATGATCGGGGGGCAGAGGGCGAGTACTGGGAGTACGATGTCCAAAGCCACGAGAGTCCTGGCGCCGCCGCGTTTGTCAATGCCCACCGATGACTCGGCGGTGCCGGAACCCGCTTCTACAAAAACGCCTTTTTTCGGAAAATAATAATTCACAAAATATCCGACGGTACGCGCAAAAACTTGCTTGCGATAAAAACTGAAAAATCTCTGCGATAGTGCCCCTTGATGATCTTCGCTCCAATGCGCGGACCAGTCCACTGATTCGGCTTTTTCCCGATCCGTGGGCTTTCTCATATCCAAAATCCCGTCGGTCACCGGATACGCGACAGCGCACGAGGCGCATGAGAAACTATTCGCTCCCTGCTGGAGCGGCGCATGACACTGGGGACACGCGAGGCGATCGATAATTTTTTGGATGCTTTCGTTCATAAGTGAATATGAAAAATTTTAATCTTAACAAAATGAATCGTAGCATATGCCCAAGCCCTATGCAATTGCACTTGCTCTCGGTAAGATACGGTGATACGATATGATTGAAACAAAGGCGGGCTATAGGGTATTGTTTTAGCGAATGGCGTTTGTCTGTATGTTGTCATTGTTTTAGTTTTATGAAAACTACGCTTGCCATTCTTGCGCTCAACGAGGCAGAGTCCATACCGCTCGTTCTGCCGCATATAGAAAAGGACTGGGTTGATGAGATTATCGTGGTTGACGGCGGCTCTACTGACGGCACGATTGAGTGGTGCCGCGCAAACGGCTTTCGCGTGCTGGTGCAAAAAAAGCCAGGGTATGGGCAGGGTATGCGGGAATGTATTGAAATAGCGGTGGGAGATGTGATTATGGAATTTATGTCAGACGGCAACTGTGATCCTTCCACAATTCCCGCGCTTGTGGAAAAAATAAAAGAAGGGTACGATTTGGTCATTGCGTCGCGGTACAAAGATGGCGCAAAAAGCTTTGATGATACGCGGATCACGCGCTTCGGAAATTGGGGATTTACGGTTATGGTCAATATCCTTTTCGGGGCATCCTATACCGACGCGATGAACGGTTATCGTGCGTATCGCATAGATCGTTTCAAAAAACTCAATGTGGATGAAGACGGGCTTACCTTTCCCACGCAGGGATCTATCCAATTCGCCAAAGCGGGATTGAAGATCGCGGAGATTCCCACAAACGAACCGAAGCGGATCGGCGGCATACGCAAAGCAAAGAATATAAAGACCGGGCTTGAGCTTCTGCGCATGATCATAAAAGAGCTGGTTCGCCCCATTCCTAAAAGAATTTAGACCCATGGATTATAAATGTATTGACCGCTGCCGCATGTGCGGTAGCGCCGACCTGACAGAGGTACTCTCGCTCGGTGAGCAGTTTTTGGCTTCTTCATTCGTAAAAAGCAACACAGATAATCCTTTGGCCGCCATCCGTTTTCCCCTGACGCTTGTACTCTGCGACCGCACCAAAAATCCAAAGGGCTGCGGGCTCTTGCAATTGCGAGAGACGATGAAACGCGATTTGCTGTATCGTGAGTATTTTTATCGCTCGGCCACAAACCCTATGATGTATCGTGCGTTGCAGGAGATCGCTCAAGAGTTGATGACGCGGATACCCTTTTGTGCAGGAGATGCGGTGCTCGACATTGGCTGTAACGACGGTACCATGCTTACTTTTTTCCCAGCGTCTATACGGCGATTCGGCATCGATCCGGCAGAAAACATTCCGCCGCTCAAAAACTTTGATCCTTCCATACGAATCCTCACGGATTATTTTTCCCAAGAGGCGGCGCACAGAGTGAGCGGTGGAATAAAAGCATTTCGAGCGATTACTTCCATTGCCATGTTCTATGATGTGGACGATCCCCATTCGTTCGTACGCGATGTGAAAAAACTGCTGCACCCGGAAGGCATCTGGTGCATCCAGCTTTCTTGGCTCTATGATGTCATCCGCAATATGAACTTCTTTGACATCTGCCATGAGCACCTCCTCTACTACTCGCTTGGCACGCTGCGTACACTGCTCAATCTTCATGACTTAGAGATTATTGACGCCTCCACTAATCCCGTGAACGGCGGGAGTTTGCGTGTTTTTGTAATGCACCGGAAGGCGGGCATTTTGATATCTCCGAATGTTCAAAAAATCCTTGATGAAGAAGCAGTATTCGGATTGAACGAACCTGCCAAGACCTTCCATGAGTTTGGCAAGAAAATATCTGATCTCAAGGAAACTATATTGAGGCATCTGCGGCGGGAAAAAGAGCGCGGCGGCATGGTCATCGGTCTCGGCGCCTCGACAAAAGGCAATGTCCTCTTGCAGTATTTTGGGATCAATAAAGATTTGATGCCATTTTTGTGCGACCGCAATCCGGAAAAAATCGGGCTTCGGACGCTCGGTACTGATATAGAAGTCATCTCCGAAGAGCGCATGCGCTCACTCCGTCCTTCGTGCCTTTTGGTACTGATCTGGTTCTTCCGTGAAGAACTTCTCAAACGCGAACAAAACTATTTGGATAGGGGAGGCACTATGCTTTTCCCCATGCCCCAGCCCTCTATCGTAACAAAAGAAAGCGAGACACTGCTATAAGAAATTCTCTTTATTTTACTGCACCGCGCAGGATTTCTAGACGCTTTCTTAAAAGATCTTCTTTAATAAGATATATATGAATCGCGGGCCGTTGCGTATCAAACTGATATGCGATTCGCCATAGCGGCGTTTGTACTCATGCGCGCCCACTTCAATCACGCGATATCCCTGCCGCAGACACTCCATTGCCATTTCGTGTTCAATGGTCTGCTGGTTTTCTTTGAGATTTAGATTCCTCGCTGTTACTGTTTTTATGGCGCGAAAGCCATTGAGATAATCAGTGATGTTC
>JBASTK010000007.1:0-1720 GCA_049274855.1 Candidatus Sungiibacteriota bacterium
GAAAAGGCCAAAAAAAGCGTATAACTTGCAAAGGAAGCAAAGATAAACGTCCGCACCGTCTCGGCGTGGAGGCCGTATGACAAAAGCATGTGATATATGAAAAACAGCAGCGCGCTGGTGGGGATTCCGATCACGAGGATGAAAAATTTCATCGCCGGATCAAAAAGATTTTTATGCAGCTGAACAGGGCGTTCCTTCCCCTCGTCAGCCATATGCTCAAACGCAAACGCGACGGCGGGAAAACTGTCGGAAAAAAAATTGACGAAAAGAATCTGCAAGGCATTGAGCGGCAGCGCAAGCCCGGCCAGAAGCGAGCCGCCAATCAGCAAAACCTCGTCTAGGGAACTGGACAACAGGTATACGATTACCTTTCGGATATTTTGTAAAATCCGCCGTCCTCCTTTGATTGCCGTCACAATAGTTTCAAAGTTATCATCCAGAATGACAAGGTCCGCAGCGCTTTTCGTCACATCCGTGCCCGACCCGACCGCGACGCCGATATCAGCCGCTTCGAGAGCGGGCGCATCGTTAATGCCATCCCCCGTAGCAGCGACAACATACCCTAACTTCTTATACATGGTTATCAGCCGCACCTTCTGTTCGGGGGTAGTCCTCGCATACGCTGAAATATGTCCAGCTCGCGCAACTACCTCCTCATCGGACAAGGCGCTCAACTCCTCGCCGGTCATTACCTCGCCGGGCCCATGCACGATGCCCGCCTCTCTTCCCACTGCTTCCGCGGTTCCCGGATGATCGCCGGTGACGATTACCGTCTTCACGCCCCGTTCCCCAATGTGGCGTATGGCGGCTTTCACGGTGGGACGGAGAGGATCCCGGAAGGCCAGAAGGCCCAAAAAACGGAAACCCGAAAGAGATACATGATCCCGTATGGTCTCGCCGCTTCGCATCTGCTCTTTTGCCGCCAACCCCAGAATCCGCTCGCCGCTGTGCGCGCGTTCAGCGATTTGGGTTCGGACCCGCTTCTTTTCTTCATCGCCCAGATCGGTAAAATCAATGATAATCTCAGGCGCTCCGAGGATGCTCACATAATGTTTGGCCTGCCGGTATGAAATGGATATTGAATACTTTGCCTGTGACGTGAACGGTTTGCGATCAACGATTTCCACCGTGCGCTGAATCTCCGGGTACGATACGCCCTCGGCGACAGCTCCTTTTACCAGTGCGATCTCAAGGGGTCCGCCGACAATCTGCCACTGGCCGGGAGGACTGTCGGGATTTTCCACAACGACGTCCGTATTCAGCAAGGCAGTTGCAACCATCTGTTTTCGCGCAGCTTCGCTTCTTCTGTCCTGCCAGGGCAGTATCTCGACCAGTTCCATTTTTGCCTGGGTGAGGGTGCCTGTCTTATCGGTCAGAATCAGATTTGTTGAACCCAGCGTTTCGGCAGCGAGAAGTTTACGCACCACGCCTTTTTGCTTGGCAAGGCGTTCCACTCCTATTGCCAGAATGACCGTCAACGCAACGGGAAGCCCTTCCGGCACGGCGGATACGGCGACCGCCACCGCGATAAGGAACATGTCGAACAAATCGTAGCCGACATATACGCCAATACCGAACAAGATGACCGTCAGCACAACCAGAACGATCCCCGTCATCTTTGCAAAACGGGAAACCGCGCGCTGCAGCGGCGTTGGCTCGGGTTTGCGTTCGGCAACCAATGCGGCAATTTTGCCGAACTCCGTATTATTTCCCGTAACAG
>JBASTK010000008.1:0-1832 GCA_049274855.1 Candidatus Sungiibacteriota bacterium
GCCACATGCTGTTGGCCTTGATTCGCGTATGTCTCACCCGGAGCGTCTTTGGCACCCCGACGACTTGCGATAATACCCCAATACGCAAGACCTCCTATTACTAAAACAACCGCGACAATAATCATAATTTTGCGCACACGGGAACGACGCGCCGCATCCGCGGCTCGTTCACGCTTTACCTCGTTCCGAGAGATATTTTCCTCTTCCATATTAAAAGTATATCCCGTAAGTCCGGTTTATGCAATCCTTTTCTTAAACTCCTCCACCATCGGGACTTGATCCGCCTCCACGCCGTATCCTTGCGCCGTATAATACGCAGTCCAGTCGGCAATCGTCGTGGACGAAAATATTTTTTCAAACGGCGTCGTACCGGTCATCGCCACTACCGCAGTATTAAAACCGCGGGCGCGATACAATTCCTCGGTAATCGCCATCCGTTTCTGCACTTTGGCGTGATCCGCCAAATCTCGCAGAAAAACAAAAAAGAATTTTTCAGAGAGCGGTCGCGTCGCGTCCACTGCGTCAAATCCGGTCATCTCGTTGTGATTAAGTTCCGGAATGATATTGTAAAACGCGGGGATTTTCCCGGTCTCATTGAATTTTATTTTCCAATTGTACGCAATCGCGCGATTGCGTTGCGACGCATAGATCACCGGCACGCATCCCTTCATTTTTTCCGCAAGCGCCTTGCCCTGCTTCTCATAGCCACCCATACCTGCCGAAAGAAAATCCGCCAATCCCGCGATTTGCGCAAGCCCCGCGTCCTCGCGCATCAGCGCAAGCAGACCCCTAATACTCAAGCCGATGGCAGAACGCGGCTGGATACCCGTATCCGGAAATTGGATAAATGGCGTGGCGGATGCGCGCGCCAGATCGCGTAACTTCCCACCAACCGCGAGAGCCGCCCGCGCGATCCCGCGCCGTCCCGCTTCCTCAAACCCATCAATCGTCTCCTCGGTATTACCCGAATACGAGCTTGCAATCACGAGCGTTTTTTTTACCGCCACATCCAAAATATGCGGCAGTCCATAATCAGAATGCACGATAAGCGGCAATACCGGCTTCCATCCGGCGATAAGATCAGCCGCCAAATGCGATCCGCCCATACCCAGCACCACAAACCGCTCATAATCCCCGAGCTTCTCTTTATTTTCAATCTCCGGCACAAACCCAAATTGCGCCGGAAAATTTTTTATTGCTTCGTACATCATGAAATGAGATTTTGCTTTTTTAACCAATCAAAAATTATTTTATCCACCGGCGCGGTTTTTCCTTTGTCTCCATACGCAAACCATGCGATTTCCTCAATCTCCGCCGCTGGCCTCACGACTCCGACATAATCGCCAGTGTAACACGTCATCCGAACAATCGTGCCTGCGGGCTTGCCGTGCGCCTGCGCTTCAAATGTATCCATATGCTTAATCGTATGCGGCATGAGATCTACCGTGAGTTCTTCTTTTACTTCTCGTATCAGCGCCTCACTATCACTCTCGCCCTGCTCTCTTTTCCCGCCACCGATGTACCATGTATCCTTGCCGCGCGAACGCGTCATCAGGATTTTTTTGTCTCTAATGTGTATCCATGCCAATTTGTCTATAACAGCGACATTCATAATTCAATTCTTATTAACGCTATGGCCGCCGAATTGGTTGCGGAGCGCGGACAGGATTTTACCGATGTAGCTCGGACTGCGTTTTGATTTTATTCGGAAGTCAAACGACGCTCTGATAATCGGCGCGGGAACTTTTAGTTTCTTCGCGGTTTTGACCGTCCACTCGCCCTCGCCGCTATACCCGACAGCGCCGGATATTTTTTGCAAATCCTCGCCATGT
>JBASTK010000009.1:0-1754 GCA_049274855.1 Candidatus Sungiibacteriota bacterium
GCCTGTACCCCGCCTGCGCGGGCAGGAGGCATGCCCGCCTCCGGATTTTTATCGCGGAACATAGCGTTCAGTACGCCTTTTTCAATTTTCATTTCTTTGCAGACAATACAGGCGCACTTTTCGTCCAACACCGATTTATCATCGCGGTAAATTGATTTTTTAATATCTATTCTGCCGCGGCTCGTCCATAGCGAGCCGTGCCGCGCTTCGCGCGTGGGTACGACGCAGTCAAATGTATCTATGCCTGCGGCGACTCCGGCAAAAATATCTTCAATCAAGCCAATGCCGAGTAGATGCTTTGGTTTGTCTTCCGGCAGATACGGAATAGTCCAGTCCAATTCTTTAATCGTGCGCTCGCGTGTACTGCCAAATGAATTGCCGTACGATCCGCCGATTGCAATGCCGTCAAAATCTAACGCACCGATGAACTGTGCGCTTTCTTTTCTTAAATCCTCAAACGAGCCGCCCTGTACTACGCCATAAAGTAATTGATTGCTGGTTTTTGCTTTGAGCGATCGCGCGGCCCATGCGTGCGTACGCGCCAGAGATTCTTTGGTATACGCATAATCATGATACGGTGAAGTTGGCTCGTCAAAAGCGATGATAATATCTGCGCCCAGTTGCTGTTGGATGCGGATGGATTTTTCCGCATCCAACCAATAGCGGGTTCCGCTGCCGATGTTGCTTTTGCTTGGTAGCACGTTACCTATGCCCGCGTCCCTTTGCTCCCGCGTTCCCTCCGTAATAAACACCACGCCATCCTCGGTGACCTTGACGATCCCCTGTCTTGCTTTTGCAATACCCTGCGACATTCCGACATTCTCAAGAATGTTGGAATGTTCACTGACGAGTTTTCTTTTTGCTTTTGGCGCTACTTTGCTGGTGCCATGCTCCCGCGCAATTCCCATGCTGAAGACCTGAAATCCGCCGGAATCGGTCATCAGCGATCCATTCCATCCCATCACTTGATGCAGGCCGAGAAATACGGCGAGTCCTTTTTCGCCGAGCCGTTGCCAGAGATGATAAGTATTGGCGATGATAATCTGCGTGCCGGTAGTATGTAGATCTTCGGCAGTGAGCGTTTTGACTTTGGCGTGAGTCCCCACGACCACGAACGCTGGCGTCTCCACGATCCCATGCGGGGTTTCTATCACGCCTGCTCTCGCGCGAGTGTCAATATCTTTTTTGAGTATGCGAAACATTGAAAGAATATATGGTCTTGCGAATACCATATATTAATTACGAGGCAATCATTATTTTCCCATTTTTCATCATGAGGAATCTTTCGTGGAGTAGTGCGGCAACGATTTTCTTTATTCTCTCTGGTGCGGCATTGAGTTGCGCGCGGAGTCCGGTCGTATTGAGATATTTTTGTTTGAGTGCAAGCGCGATGATTTTGCCGCGAAGCTCGCGATCCGATCCTTCAAAACGCGATTGGCGGGTGTAGTGTTTGCTCCGGCGGTTGGGGTTTTTCTTGCCTTTTTGTAAGGCGCCAAGCATGGCACCGTAGTCCATCAGCGCATAATACCATGCGCGGGGATTTTTGTGGTCAAGTGTTTTTTCAATCAAGAGCATGAGCGCGGCATCGGGCACTTTTTTGCGTCGTGGAAAAAAGAAATGGATATAGACACGGCGGATATTGGTTTCAATAAAAACTATAGGCATATTAAAAGCAAATGCGGTAATCGCGCCGGCAGTGGCGGCGCCAATACCCGGGAGGGATGCGAGCATTTTCAAATCACGCGGCACGGCAG
>JBASTK010000010.1:0-3435 GCA_049274855.1 Candidatus Sungiibacteriota bacterium
ACTTTTTGAAGTACGCGCCACAATATCGCCAAGATTGATAATCGTGTCGCGCGGAATTAAATCCAGACCAAATGCCCGGGCGCCAAGCCCATGCGCCAATGCTTCACCACCGGCGGACGCTAATGCAATACTGAAAGTCGTACCTTTATTAGATACAATGGCAACCGTTGCCGATAGCGGCCCAACCTCCACAACTTCCCCGACCAAAAACTGCTGATCGTCAATCACGATATCCCCTCTCTGCACCCCCTTATCCTCTCCCGCATCAATAATGAGCCACTCACGATCCCATTCCTGATTATAGAGCAGTACGGCCGCCGGCGTAAGTGACAGCGTAAATTGCTGTTTCAGACCGAGTATTTTTTTTAACGATTCGTTTTCATCCATCGCCTGTGTCAACTTCGCTTCTGCAATATCCCGGGCAATACGCTCTTCATCACACGCGTCGCATGATGAAAAAGAAAAAATCTGAAATCCTGATCCAATAGTACGGCTCACGCCGTCCGTAACCCGCATCATCTGCCGAAGCAGACGCGCCGATCCTGTCCGTAGCGCCGCGACTAAAGAGAACGATGCAAATACGACCACACTAATAGAAAGCAGTATCGCAAGAGTCACACTTATAATGACTGATTTTTTTTTCATACTATAGACCTCTTACGCGGGAACTTTTTCGTAATCCGTGCTTACCAGCACCTCGCGCAATGCATCAATATCTTCCAGAATAATACCAGTTCCCCGCACGACGGCGGTAAGCGAATCCTCGGCAACCCGTACAGGAATATGCGTCTCCTCACTGATGAGGCGGTCAAGCCCGCGGAGCAGAGACCCTCCGCCGACAAGGACAATCCCCCGATGCATAATATCTGCTACCAGTTCCGGCGGCGTCTCCTCCACCGTCGCCTTAATCGCATTGACGAGTACATTGATAGAATGGCGCAGTGCGCGGCGAACATCCACATCGTCCACGACAATCTCTTTCGGCAAACCCGTGACAAGATCGCGCCCCCGCATCATCGCCTCCAATGGCTCGGGCAATTCATACGCAGACCCTATCGCAATTTTAATATCTTCTGCCGTACGCTCGCCGAGAAGCAGCTTAAACTCGTCGCGCGCAAAACGAATAATATCTTCGTTGAATTTATCGCCCGCGATTTTCAGATTCTTAGACACGACGATTCCACCAAGAGAAATTACGGCAATATCCGTCGTCCCGCCGCCGATATCCACAATGAGCGACCCTATCGCCTCCTGCACCGGCAGGCGCACGCCGATGGCTGCTGCCATGGGTTCTTCCACGAGATACACCTCTCGCGCGCCCGCATTGCGCGTCGCGTCTTCCACCGCGCGTTTCTCCACCTCAGTAACACCGGACGGAATACCGATAACCACGCGAGGACGGGCAAAAAAAGCCGAAGTACGATCATGCACTTTACGAATAAAGTATTTAAGCATTTCCTCAGTCACCTCAAAATCCGACACTACGCCCGCGACGAGCGGCCGCGTTGCCACGATTTGTGCAGGCGTGCGCCCCACCATGCGCTTTGCCTCGCTGCCAATGGCGACGATCTGGCCGGTTTTCTGATTCACCGCGACCACCGACGGCTCATTGATGACGATCCCGCGGCCGCGCACATACACAAGCGTGTTTGCTGTGCCTAAATCAATGCCAATATCTTTGGAAAAATAACCGAATAATTTGTTAAGCATCTCCAAATGTCCAATGCCCAAGCCCCAATGACCAATAAAGCTCCAAATCCCAATGACCAAAGATAGTTTGGACATTGAGGCATTGGTCATTTATTGGAACTTGGGATTTGGACATTAGGATTTTTCTTGAGGAATTTTTTAAACAATTCTTTTTCCGCAATAATCCTACCCTCTTTTTGCGCGCGCCCTTTTATCTCCACTCCTTTCTTTACAACCGTCGTAGCCGATACTACCGCACGCCATGGAATCCCAATGAGATCCGCATCCGCAAATTTTTCGCCGGCGGTTTTATCATCCCGATCATCGTAAAGCACTGCAATCCCTTTTTTAATCATCCGTTCGTACAATTCTCCCGCGTTCTTCTTTGCCGCCGATTTTTCATTGCCAAGTACGATAAGATGACAGCTATACGGCGATACGCTCTCCGGCCAGAGTATCCCGCGTGCATCCGTATGCGTCTCCACAATCGTCCCCATTACCCTGCCGGGCCCAATGCCGTAACTCCCCATCACGACGGGCTTTTTCACGCCATTCTCATCGGCATAATACAGTCCGAGAGCTTCGGCATATTTCGTACCCAGCCGAAATATATTGCCGACTTCAATACTCTTAGTACTCGCAACCCTGCCCTGACATTTGGGGCACGAATCGCCTTCCTGCAATATCGCAATCTCGCGGTTCTGAGCCCAGCGGCATTGCGCGCAAAAGAAAATCAAGTCCTCGCCAGCGCTCGACGGGGTCTGATATTCATGAGTAAATTCTTTGGTAAACGCGCCGCCCGACGCCTCGGTCATATATACTTCCAGGCCGCATCGCTTGAACACCGCGCGATACGCCCTATCCGCTTTGGCATAAAATCTATTCAGATCCTCGGCATCGCGGTGAAAACTATACAAATCCTTCATCAAAAATTCTCGCCCCCGTAATAATCCGGATTTAGCGCGCGGCTCATCGCGGAATTTGGTCTGTATTTGATACACGAAAAGCGGCAGGTCTCTATAAGAAAAAATAGAACGGGAGCCGATTTCTGCCATAACTTCTTCATGCGTGGACCCAAGCCCAATTTCCCGTCCCGAATGATCCTTGAACTGATACATCACCTCCGCGCCAAGCTCGCGCCATCGCCCGGATTTCTCCCATCGATCTTTGGGCTGGAGTGCGGCAAGCAAGATCTCCTGACCGCCGATTTTGTCCATCTCCTCGCGGATAATCCGATTGATATTATTCAAGACCCTCAGCCCGAGCGGCAAATATTCATACACGCCCGCCATGGATTTATACACAAATCCGCCCCGCTCCAGTAGCCGCGCGTTTGCCGCCACCTCATCCTTAGGATCCTCCCTAAGTGTTTTTCCAAAAAGTCGCGATTGCCTCATAAATAAAGTGTACTTCATCCACGCAAAAAAGAAACCTTGACAAACAGGCGGAAAAAATGAATGATGAACACAGGTGTTCTTTACAAACCATTTTGCACAAAGAGCCAAGCAATGGCGACCAAAAAGGAACAAGTATCTATTGACCTTTATGATATCCTGAAGACGGAATTTCGAAACACCACCGGATCAATCCGCGGAGATGCGGTTCACGCCTTATTCCCGAAAGGAATCCGCTATGAGGACGACGAGGTCGGGGTAGCTCTTACCCGTCTGCTCACCGAGGACTATATCCGCCTCTTTTATAAACGCGGGTATGGTTTTTTCGAATCAGGCAGCAGTAGTATAGGAT
>JBASTK010000011.1:0-5180 GCA_049274855.1 Candidatus Sungiibacteriota bacterium
CTATTATGTGGATCCGTTTGGGGGTGATCCGTTTTTCCAGCAATTTTTTGGCGGAGGATCAGGGCTTCAGGTGCCGCAATATCGCCAGAAGGGCACGCAAAGGCAAGAGGTATCGTCCGGCACAGGATTTATTGTTTCCTCGGACGGGCTGATTCTTACCAATAAGCATGTGGTCGCAGACACCGAGGCGGAGTTTACCGTGCTGATGAATGACGGGAGGAAAAAACCGGCAAAAGTGCTTGCGCGCGACACGATGCAGGATCTGGCGGTTTTGAAAATTGAAGGTCAAAACTTGCCCATGGTTCGTTTTGGCGATTCATCGCAGGTGAAGATCGGGCAGGCAGTGATTGCGATCGGCAATGCGCTCGGGCAATTTCGCAATACGGTGTCAGTCGGCGTGATCTCGGGTCTTGAGCGGTCTCTTGTTGCCGGGAGCGGAGGCGGCGAGTCGGAAACATTGCAGGAGTTGATTCAGACGGATGCGGCGATCAATCCTGGCAATTCCGGCGGACCGCTCCTTAATATTGACGGCGAGGTGATCGGTATCAATACCGCGATCGCGGCTGGCGCTGAAAATATCGGCTTTGCGCTTCCGATCAATAGTGCCAAGCGCGATGTGGCAAGCGTCAAGGTACACGGCAAAATCCTTTATCCGTTTCTCGGCGTGCGGTATGTCTTGATTACCAAAGAGATGGCGGATAAAGAAAAACTGGCTCGGGATTACGGCGCGCGTATTATGAAAAGCGACACCGAGAGCGCGGTGGCGGCAGGAAGTCCGGCGGACAAGGCGGGGCTTAAAGACGGCGACATTATTTTGAAAATCAACGGCGATCGTATTGATCCGAGTCATACACTTGCATCCCTCATTCAAAAATACCAGGTGGGCGATGAAATCACGCTCAAAGTATTCCGCGAAGGAAAAGAGCTGGATGTAAAAGTAAAGCTGGAGGAGAAGAAATAATTTTCTCGCTCCCCATCCATATTTTTGTATAAAAATACGGATGGTTCGCTTGCGCGTAATTACGGAAAATAATGCGTCTTGACTTCGTAGTATGCCCTTGACATCGCGGGCATTATTTTGTATGCTTGCACCCACGCTCATTGACAAAACAATAATATATTTGTTTGAGAAAGGAGGTGTTTTCAGCGCATTCTCATGGATTCTCCGTGTACCATTCTGTGCTAATTTATTTCCACCCTCCTCGTTGATTCTGGATAAGACATTCTTATCCGATTCCTGCTATTCCGACGCTACTCACCTCATGGATTATGGACAAGATCACGCGCTATGGATTATCGTGATTTATCCCTGTCCGCTTTATGGATTCATGGCCATCTACTCCGAGACGCGTTGCTTTTTCCTTTCCCGCCTCGTTGATTCGGGATCTCCCCGCTCATGTCCTTGTTTTTCGCGTTCGTTCAATTCATTTTCTCTGCAACTATTTTAGAAAGGAGCTATGATCATGGCAGAAAGACGCGTTCGTCCGGTTCCGGAAGCGATGTTGAAAGTTTTTCCGTGGCTGTGTTATCGGGTGGATTGCCGGTGGATCACGCCTATTTTAGGCACTCGTCCGGCAACCGATACTATGGTGAGTCATCTCGCGCGTATCGGGGATGATCTCGTGGATCGCTTGGCGCGTGAAGCGCGGCGCCAGCTGCCGAGCGATATCATGGCGCGGGAAAGCGTCTCTGGCGCGCCGCAAAACGGCGATGCCCGACAAGACGCTGACGCGGCAGAGCAGTTTTTCACCCAGCGTCGGGAGATACTGGAAGAAATACTGAAGAATAATCGCGTTGATCCGGATACCAAGCGCGTGCTCTCCGAAGCCCTGCGGGATAAAACTCCTGCGGAGATTATGGAGCAAGCGCGCCTGCAGGCGCTCAATGTGTTTCCGCGCAATGCGGCAGGACGCTTGATCGTCCCTGGCAAGTGGTTTCAGGGCGGCATGAAAGAAGCGCTACAGCGCGACAATAATATGTATCGCGATGCGGCGCAGACCGTGGGCAAGGGGCTCATCATTATCCGTACCAGCGAGATTGATTTGGGCACGGATAAGCCGGATGAGGTGGTAACGGAAAACATCCCTCTGCCGTCGGTGCGCCCGGGCGAGGCGCAAGCCACCATCAAATGTTTTGAGGTGGTGGATCCGCGCAAGCACGGCAAAGAGGAGTTTCAACTGATGATTATGGTGGATGACTCGCCGACTGTTCTGCGCATGTTTAATTTGCCCAACCCTAAAGAAGATCCGAATGCAAAGCCGCTCTCCGAGCAATCGGAGGCCGTGGTGCATCGGCTGTTCTCGGTAGTGGGCATGTGCGGAGTGGGCGGCAATCGCCCCATCAACGGCAAGTTTGAAGTCACGGCGTGCCGTCAGGTTACGCGAGAGGAGGTGGAACAGTAAAAATGTAGTTGGTCTCTCCGCGAAGCCGGATGGCTTCGCGGAGAACATGGATTCTATGCGGGATATGACACTTCAAGATGGTCCCATCCAGCCCACCTCATTGATTCTACGCTATGTTGTCTGATGTGCTTTAAGCCGATTCACCCCATTGATTCTACGCAGTTTTTCGTATGCTGTGTTTTCTTGAACCGACCCACCTAATTGATTCCTTGCGGGACTTTCCCGACCGGTTTATATTCGGTCACTCTTCTTCACCCCACCTCGTTGATTCTTTGCGTTCCAGCCCCCGTTTCGCCGACTCGTTTCAGATTTGGCTGCGCCGGTTCACCTCGTTGATTCTGTCTGACTTGCTTTAATCCGATTCAGTTTGACTCGGATTCAGGCGCATTCAAGAAAGGAGGCCATGATGCCTCGTCCGGAAAGTCGTCCTGACCAGTGCAGTGTTGCGTATCAAATTGAGCTGACGCTTCGGCGTGGCTACTCATGGGAGGGTATGATTCCAACCACCGAAGAAAATATTTTCGGTTGGCTTCGCAGTATGGATTACCGCAAGAAATTGCGGCAGGGCATGACCGAGGAAGAAGTGGAGGCATTTGACGCACAAGTGCGGGAGAAAGCGCGCAACATCCGCGAGGAAGTGTCGCGCGGATCATGGCACGAAGGCGAGGATTCGCCTCTGCCCAATGATTTGCGGTTCAAACGCTCGCGGTCCGGGCATCTATACATTGGCGCGGGCAATATCCTGGCAATGATACGGGAAGTCGCATTTCGCGATGAAGACAATGCCGGCTGGATACGGCGCTTGAAATCGCGGATGTGGATCACGCCGGGCAAAGTTGTGTATATGCGGTCCCTGCAGGAAGCGCGCGGCACTTTACGCGCGGGTCTCGTGCCTATTTCGTGCGCTGACGGCAGGCGTGTGGGACATGTGCCGCCGGAGCCGCCCAGTCCCGTCAATCACTTTCGCGGCAAACCCGCGACTATCCGGTGGGCGGAGAGAATTGATCCTCCGGCCTGCCTGCGATTTGTGCTTTGGACGACAGATGATGTACCCGAGCAAAATCTCATTCGCTGGTTTGCAATAGCACAGGAGTACGGCCTCGGTGGCGCCAGAGCCGCGGGACAAGGCAAGTTCAATGTCTCGCGTTTTCAGCGCCTTGGCGATGATGCGCGCGCCCGGCTTATTGCAGAGGAGGAAGAAAAAGCGAGGAGATTGAGCACAACGGCGCGCTGATGCGTGCCGTCTCCACCTCATGGATTCGGCATGGGTTTTCCCAACATGGTGTGGCATGGATCCTATCGGACGGATCACCTCATTGATTCTTGCCTCGCTCGTTCCTGCCCTTATATCTTGAATCGCCTCGTTGATTCGGTGTAAGCCGTGCTCTGTTGTTTTGCGTTGGTTTGGGTTTAGATATTCCCGCCTCATTGATTCTATGCGATCTGATGCGCGCCAATATGGGTCCTATCGCATCCGTTTTTCACATAGTTGATTCGTTGCGAGGTAAGTTTTGCCGTTCTGATTTACTCCACCCCGCCTCATTGATTCCGGCCACGATGTTTTATGTTCAGTCGTCGCGTCTTGTGGATTCGGCGTGAGATTTCTCTCGCCCCGGCCATCCACTTCGTGTTGAGCCGAGACAAAACCCTATCACTACCCCCGCGCTTCATTGCTGCGGGGGCTTTTCGTTACCTTGACAGCGGGGCGATTGGTTCTATAATGGGAGTAAATGTTCACGCGGGAGTAGCGCAAAACGATTTCGGGGATTTTAGCGGATCTTGGGCAGGTGTGCGCCGGATCGATCATGGTGCCGTTCCTTTTTCCGAGTATTTTGAGCGGGGAGCTGACGAGTATTATTTTCGGCTCATTTCTTTCTTTCTTGTTCTGGACATTGAGCGTGATTTTGGTTAAAAATATTTAAGTAAATCTTATGATACTTTTTTATTTGACGATGTCTATCATCGCGCTTGCGTTTGCTATTGTTTTGTACCCGACGTTTCGGGAAAACGCCAAACGGCACGCATCGCGGTAATTGATAATTTTTCAAGAAAATGCCCCCCTACAATCAATTCACTATCAAGGCCCAGGAAGTGCTCAAAAAAGCGCACGATTTGGCAATGGAGCGATCGCATCAGCAGATTGATGTTTTGCATCTGGCGACCTCACTTATTTTACAAGAAGAGGGGACTGTGGATGCTATTTTGGAAAAATTGGAAACGGATATTTCCGGATTTGCAGAAAAATTGCTGGAGACGCTGGATGCCCTGCCGCGCGGCGCTATGATTGCAAGTCCATTGGGGCAGGTATATCTGACGCAGGATCTTGCCAAGTCAATAGAGCAGGCGCATCGGGAGGCTGCGCTTTTGAAAGATGAATTTATCTCAACTGAGCATTTGTTTTTGGCATTGCTTGAAGTGCCGACGCGGGCGAAAGAATTGCTGACGCGCCAAAATATCACCAAAGAAATCGTACTAAAAGCGCTTGCGGAACTGCGCGGAGGCCAGCGCATTACTGATCCGGAGCCGGAGACCAAATACAATGTTCTGGAAAAATACGCACGCAATTTGACGCGCCTTGCGCGGCAGGAAAAACTGGATCCGGTGATTGGCCGTACGAGTGAAATCCGCCGTGTAATGGAAGTGTTGTCGCGCCGCACAAAAAATAATCCAGTGCTGATCGGCGAGGCGGGGGTTGGCAAGACCGCGATTGTGGAGGGTCTTGCCCAGCGGATTGTATCGGGTGATGTGCCGGAGACACTCAAAGACAAGGAATTAATT
>JBASTK010000012.1:0-5842 GCA_049274855.1 Candidatus Sungiibacteriota bacterium
AATCTATCCACCGTGATATTTATGAGGCAATCATGGATCTATTCGGACGGCGCGAGCCCGTAGATATTTTGAGCGTCGGCTCGCGGCTCAAAGAAAAAGGCAAAATAGACGACATCGGCGGCTCATCGTACCTTGCCACACTCGTCAACGCAGTACCCACGGCAAGCCACATAGAACACTACGCTTCTATTGTGCGGCGCAAGCGCCTCCTGCGCGATCTTATCGCCGCGTCCCAGCATATTGCCAAACTTGGTTATCAGGAAGCGGACAATGTAGAAGAACTTATAGATGAAGCGGAGCAGAAAATCTTCGGCATTGCCAAGGACTCCCTGCGCCAGGAATTTTTTCATGTCAAAGACGCGCTGGAAGAAGCATGGGAGCGCATTGATCGCCTACACAAGGGCGATGGCGCGCTCCGCGGCGTGTCTACGGGTTTCCCTGGTTTAGACAATTATCTTGCAGGACTGCAGAAGTCCGATCTTATTGTGCTTGCGGCGCGGCCAAGTTTGGGTAAAACTGCGTTAGCCCTCAATATCGCCAAAAATGTCGCTATGAAAGAAGGAAAAGCCGTCGGGATTTTTAGTTTGGAAATGTCGCGCGAGCAAGTCGTTGATCGGCTCCTCGCATCCGAAGCCGCAGTGGATTTGTGGCGTCTGCGCACCGGACATTTGGAAGAAGAACGGGGTGATTTTACGGAATTACGCAATGCGATGGGACGGCTTGCCGAAGCCCCGATTTTTATTGACGACTCCGCATCCCCCACCTCTCTGGAACTGCGCGCCAAAGCTCGCCGCCTCCACGCTACTCACGATCTTGGTCTTATCGTGATTGACTATCTCCAGCTTATCCGCGGACACGCAAGGGCAGAATCGCGCGTGCAGGAGGTCTCGGAAATTTCCCGCTCCCTCAAGGGACTTGCCAAAGAATTGAATGTGCCGGTGCTCGCGCTCTCCCAGCTCTCGCGCGCAGTGGAAATACGCGGAACAAACGCAAAGCCAAAACTCTCCGATCTGCGTGAAAGCGGCACCATAGAGCAAGATAGCGATGTGGTGATGTTTATTTACAGAGAAACGAATGACGCCAAAAAAAGCAATATCGCGGAAATTCTGATTGAAAAACACCGCAATGGGCCGACGGGCAAAGTGGAGCTGCATTTCCGTGAAGAATCCGCCACTTTTGAATCACCGCCAAAAAATTATGAAGAACCTTTGTAAAGCTTGTAGGAATTAGCTTGTAGCTTGTAGAAAATATCCATCATCTACCAGCTACAAACTACCAGCTACAAACTCATCCGTGTATCCCAAACAAATCCAAAAACTCATTGAACTCTTTTCCCGATTCCCGGGCATCGGACCGCGACAGGCGGCGCGATTCGCTTTTTTCGCGCTCAAAGAGAAAAATCCATTTATCGGGGAACTCTGCTCTGCTTTGCAAGAGGCGGAAGAAAAAATCGGCATCTGCGATACTTGTTTTCGTATGATGGAGCGGGAGAATGGCAATGTGCGATCCTGCGCGATTTGTGCGGATACGCGACGCGAGAAGCATATAGTCGCAGTCGTGGAAAAAGAATCCGATATGCGCAATATGGAAAGCATAGGCGCGTACCGCGGCTTGTATCATGTGCTTGGCGGCGTCATCTCCCCGCTTGATCCCGACTCGCCAAAAGGCCTGCGCTTGCGCGAATTGTACGACCGCGTGGAAACGCGGCTCACCGCCGCACAGACCCCGTGCGAAGTGATTCTTGCCACCAATCCCACGACAGAAGGCGACACCACCAGCCGTTATATTGAGCGCATACTCGCGCCCTTGCAAAGCACGCACCCTCACCTCACCATCTCGCGCCTTGGCCGCGGACTCTCGCTCGGCTCCGAGCTTGAATATGTAGATGAAATCACCCTCAAAAACGCCTTGACAAATAGAAAATAAAAAAGTCCCAATTGCAATCGGGACTTTTTTATTTTGTGATTTTCGTAATCTCCACCTCGGTGAAATGCTGGCGGTGGCCTTTTTTGACGCGAGACCGCGCTTTGGGGCGATACTTAAATATAATCACTTTTTTGGCACGCGCCTGCCGCAGGACTTTTGCTTCTACGCGAGCGCCCTGCACCTGCGGGCTGCCGATTTTCACCTCATCCCCGTTCGCCACGAGTAGAACCTCATCAAACAAAACACCGTCGCCTTGGGCGCCGTCCAACTTCTCAATCTTCAATTTTTGCCCGGGACGCACAAGATATTGCTTGCCTCCGGTTTTAATCACCGCAAATTGCATAGTAAAAATATCCTATCATATCTTTGTTTTTCGCGCAAGAAAAGGCCGCACGAAGCATAAGGCAATCGTGCGGCAAATAGCAGTCGGGAATTCGCCCATCTACACTTTATAAAGAACGGCCGCGTCCCGCTCTTCCAACTCGCTTTCAAGGCAGAGCCGCTCAAGCCCAATGCTGACCATATGACCTGACCGATTGATCATGAGCTTAAACAGGGATAACTGCAGCGCCTCCATCCCCTTTTTAACCAGAACTCCTGTCTGTGGTACTCCTTGACGAATCTCATACAAAGTGCGTGCGATGAGATAACACCCCTGCTCCGCTTTGCCGTCTTTGCGCATAGAGTGGACAACGCGCTGATTGTTCCACTTCTCCTGCATTTCACGGATACATAAGATACGTTCATCCAACGACCACTCCTTGCTTTGAGGCGTAGTTCCATTCTCCGCAAAGTCCTGCAGGGAACGCGCTGAGTCGCGCGTTGGCGGAAGAACGAGTCCATTATCCGCAAAAAATATTCTCTGCGTTGGTGTTGGTAGAGACATTGCGTACTCTCCTCTGTAAAGCACCGCTCTGTTTTCCGATCACTCCACGCCTTTGAACAGGTTCTTAAAAGAACTTTTTATTGGAACGAATTACTCCTCTTCGTTTTCGGGGCGGGCAATCATCACGGACTCCACGCCCGTGCGCTCGCCGGTGATGCGTCCGATGTCCTTATCCACTTTGCCGAACTCTTTGCCTGCATTATTATACATACTTACGGTCGTCGTCAAATGCGTGCCGATCTTTTTGAAGTAAACGTCATACGATACCAGATGCCTCCGAAGGTCCTCCACCTGCTTTACAATCTCGCGCGCAGTATCAGAGATCTTCTGATTGCGCAGTCCTTGGAGGACGGTCTGCAAATACGCGAGGAATGATGTGGGCGACACCACGATCACTCGTTTCTGCCCCGCGTAGTATAAGAGATTACGCGTCTCATCCTCCACGGCGCCGACTTTGTTGATAAGCAGATCATAATACACCGCCTCGGACGGTATGAACATAAACGCAAAATCCATGGTGTCCGCGTGCGGCTGGACATATTTGGATGTCTCATCAATGCGCAGTTTCAGATCCGCGATGAATGCCGCCTCATACCGCTTTTTCTCCGCAGGATCACGCGCTTCCAATATGCGATTGTAATTTTCCAGCGAGAACTTTGAATCAATCGGGATAATACGTTTGTCCACAAACACCGCGGCGTCCACAATGACGCCGTCGGCAAATGCATATTGCATTTGGTACGACCCGGGCGGCAGGACATTTTTCAGTACCGTCTCCAGATAATACTCGCCGAGAATTCCCCGTTGTTTTGGATTCTTGAGAATGTCCTGCAAATTTTTGACTTGATCGCCGACACTAATAACCTGGCGTACTGACTCTTCTACGCGCGTTAGCTTCTCTGCAATCTCGGCAACCATGCGCGTGTTTTTATGCGCTTGCTCCTGCATGGATTGGGACTGGTCTTGCATGACGCGGGTGTTTTTATCCGCCACATTTTGCATGACCTCGGTGCTGGCGCCGAACTGGCGCTGAACCATCGTATTGGATTCCGCCATGCGCGTATCCAGCGAACGCGCCATATCATTGATATGATTTTGCATCATCAGCATCATTTGATTGATGCTGGACATATCCTGCGGCGCGTTTTTTTTGCGGCCCAAAAACCAAAACAGCCCGCCGAATCCGGCGATAACAAGAATGGCGAGGATAAAAAATTCAGTATTCATCGCTCTATAATAACATCTTGCACACTCGCCGCAACCATTGACAAAATTGTTGGGATAGTGTAGGATAATAAAAGATCACCCAAGAGATGTGGTGATTTTTGATTGTGAGAAGGTTGTTTGCGACAATTTTGGCTTATTTGCTAACTTTTTCCTTATTCATACTTACTTCTCAACTGTCATATTAACGCTTGCGCTAATGGTTCCGCATCCGTTTCAAGAAAAACAAAATCCGGTACCCCCGGCTTCTCCGACCGATTCTTCATACGCGCTTGAGGCGCCAAAAACCCCCATTTTAAGTATTGAGGACTACGCCGAAAAAACAGCGGCTGAAAATAATATCAGCCCGACGCGATTCAGGCGCCTCATCACTTGCGAATCGCGCTGGAAAGAAGACGCGGCGGGTGATAACGGCACATCGCTTGGTATCCTCCAATTCAAAGCCGCGACTTTTGCGCACTTTACAAAAAAATATAATCTTGACGCATATGATTACGGTGAGCAGGATCCGTATGAGCAGATGAATCTCGCGGCGCGCATGATCGCGGACGGCTACCTCGGGCACTGGAAAAACTGCGCCCGCAAAACAGGATGGACGAACGAGCAAGCATCACAAAAATAATTTCTTTTTTAAATCAGTAGGTCTAATTTATAAAACCCGCCAAACTGTTACTTCTGTTCCAAAAGGACACGGATAATACCTTTTGTCTGTTCACAATCCCGCACCGCAATATAATCCACGCCAGTCTTAACGATTGGATAATCATTGCCGCCTGGAAAAATCGCGTCACCAATAAAAAGCATGTTTTTTATCTCCACATGCAGATATTTTCTAATCTGGCGCAATCCATAGGCCTTATCAATCCCCTTTCTCGTTACATCAATAGAAGTAAATCCAGCGGCACGCACCTCAAAATTCGGCAATATCTTACTCAAAAGCTTCGTAATTTTCATTTTTGTATCGCAATTTTCCCGCAACCATTGCTCTTTCAAAGCGACGCCTCTTTTTTTTCCAAGCAGGGCAACTACTTCTTGTCCGAGTGCTGAAAATGTCATCTGCGTACCGCGATCTTCAAGCACTTTTCCATATACTTTTCCCGGGTGCCGATAACCTACCTTTCTCAATATATCTTGAAATGCCTTTTTAATTCTTTTTTTTTCAGCATGAGACAAGCGCAGAGCGTAGATCATTTTCCAACCGAAGCGGTAGCGATAAAATGCAGTCGCGGTAGTAGGAAAAAGAAACAACCTCTCCAACAATGATTTCTGAGCTCTCAGCTGGTCTAAAAAGAGAGTCCTAAAAAGATGGTACTTCCCCCCTCCGATAATTGCGACCTTCTTCGTTTCAAGCAATTGTCTCACCAGATTCGCCATCTCTGTATCCATAGGAGCTTTGCTCGGGGTCAGTGTGCCGTCCAAATCAAAAACAATCAGATCTTTCGGCTCTATTTTTTTTAGATTGGTGATTCTCATAGAGGATTGCTCTTTGTATTATTCTACTATACCATATAATAGACCTACTGATTAAATATTATTCTACTGCGATGTCCATATTTCGGCTACGACTTTGCAAAAATTATTCATCATATACGCCGTATATGCTGAATAATTTTTACTTCGTCTCGCCTGAAATCTGAACATCTCGCTACGAAACTATTTAATCAGCAGGTCTAATGATTATGTCCCTCAAGATAGGCATCGTGGGTCTCCCCAATGTGGGCAAGTCCACTCTTTTCAACGCGCTTACGCAGAAAAAGGTTGATATCTCCAATTACCCTTTCTGCACCATTGAACCCAATATCGGCA
>JBASTK010000013.1:0-4893 GCA_049274855.1 Candidatus Sungiibacteriota bacterium
GTCTCATGTCATGTATTGCTGTTATATTCATTCATTGCGCGGTCGGGGCCTTCGGCGGCGATGGTGGCGAGGGCTTCGTGCGTGCGCTTCGTGATTTTCTTGATGATTTTTTGCTCATCGGGCGTGAATTTTTTGAGGACAAGTTTCTCTGCTGGGATGTCGCGCCTGCCGGCAATGCCGATACGCAAGCGCCAGAGGTCATTGGTCTTTAACGCGCGGATGATTGACTCTACGCCTTTATGTCCCGCGGAGCGTTTGCCAAACGAAAGTTTGGCGCTACCGAGCGCGATGTCCGCATCATCGTGGATAATAAAAATGCTTTTGGGTTTTACTTTGTAAAACCGCGCCGCGGGCGCCGCCGTTTTGCCCGATGCGTTCATCATGGTTTCGGGCAGAATTAGCGCCGTCTTTTCTTTACCGATTTTACCCTCACTTACGAGCGCATTCCATTTTTTTTCAAATCGGAATGCGGGCAACTCCTCGCGCCGTGCGAATGCCATAACAATCTCGCGCCCCACATTATGCCGCGTGCCTTCATATTTTTTATCTGGATTACCGAGACCAATGACGAGAATCATATACGGTCAGTATAGCAGGAAATTGAGTTCTGCCGCAAGATTTTGATTTGGCGGCTGATGCGTCTTGTAGATGTACAAACTTTTTACCTATCGTTAAAAAGTTTGTACATATTGGGCGTATGAGGATGTTATTTTAAAAAGGTGCTGTTAAAAAATAAGAAAAAAAGATGCGCTCCGACGAGTCGGAGCGCAGAGTATATTATCTACTTGGAGTCAAAGGACAATATGACCGAAGAAAACCGCGGACCAGCGGGAGCTTGTATCTCCTGCGGGGCGTTCGTCCGTTACCTCGTGCCACAGTGCTTTGACACGGCCATTAGTAAGCCGTTCTGCTTTTTCGCCGAAAAAGAGCAATGCCTCGCCCGGACACGCGACAAAGAGCGTTCGCTCATCACCCGTGCGCAAACCCGGATGGCTCTCCTCAATGTGGATGGTGAGGAATCCTATATCGCAGTGGCATTTGCCGGCGGCGCTTTCCTCGTCGTATGCAAGGAGGCGGAGACGGTGGAGGCATTCGCTGTCCTCTGCCAATATCCGGTCGTAAAATGAATATCCTGGGAGTACGACATCCAGCGCGGCTGCGTAGGTGTGGATCGTAGAGCGGCATACATGGTAAAGTTGCGGCAAATAGAGATGAAGCCACCAGTATCTATGTGGCGCGCATGCCATTCCGTGTTCCGCGAACCATGGTAGGAGCAGAGGATTGAAATGGAAAATCTGTTTTTTGTCGTCGTATTTTCCATCATCCTGTTGTGTTCCGTCTCGTCTTGTCCAGCCGCTGTCGGGTCTGCGTTTTGTTTCTCCTTTCAGACGCGCGGTCCATCGGGTTTTATACTCTTCCGGTTCGTTCACAAATTCTTGCCACCCCCTAACCACCGGCGGCACGAGGTTTTGTGTTGGAAGCGGGATAACGACTTTACCGCGCTCAATCAATTGTTGCGTACGGGCAAGCACAGCGTCGGATACAACGGTTCGTGTGGTCATTAGATTCTCCTTCTATTGCATATTGTGATTTTCATATTGCTGCTTCCTTTCCAAAAAAGGCCTCCGCATCTGCGTATGCGGTCCCAGTGAGGTATCCGTTGTCGTAAAGATACCTGAAGGTTTTCATCTGTTCTTGCGGATCGCCCGCAAGTATGATGTCTCCGCGAAGCGGCGGGTTGGGGATATCCGTCTGCATAAGCGTTTTTCTGCGTTCGCGCCAATCGTATCTTGTTTGCATGGCGTATTCCTTTCAGGAGGAGATTGTCGTGTTGTCCCTCGACAAATTGAGGACTCCTCGCAATATCTATTCTATGTTTTCAAGGAGCCCTTGATTTTTGTGCTGTTTTGATTATACTGAACTGAAATGACCATGCAAGAGCCACAAGAGCCGATAAAAGAAACACTAACAGAGGAATCGTCTCGCGGCGGGCGATTTCTTGGCGGCGCGTGGGAGATTGTGCGGATACTTTTGATTTCGCTTGCGATTGTGGTGCCGATTCGCTATTTTATTGTCCAGCCGTTTGTCGTGCGGGGTGCCTCTATGGAGCCCAATTTTACGGATCAGGAATATCTCGTGATTGATGAGGCATCGTATTATTTTCGCGCACCCTTGCGGGGTGAGGTGATTGTATTTCGTTACCCGCGCGATACGAGCGAATTTTTCATCAAGCGGATTATCGGACTTCCCGGAGAAAAAATCACCATTCAAAAGGGATCTGTGATGATTGCCAATAGCAAGTATCCCGAGGGCTTTATGTTGGAGGAGAAATATCTTGATCCGGCGCTCAAGACCTATCCTGATATTCAAAAAAACCTTGGGCAGGATGAATATTTCATGCTCGGTGATAATCGCAATGCGAGCTCGGACTCGCGCATCTGGGGCGTACTCCCGAGGAAACTGATTATTGGACGCGCGTTCTTGAGCGCATGGCCGCCCGCAACATTCGGCAGGATTCCTGATTACGCGCAACAATGATGAATATTTCCTATGCCAAAAATCCGTCATAAAACAAAAATGGATGCATTTGTGGCTGGTCTTGACCGTATGCCGCAGGAGGAACGCGCGGTGACGGATGTTGCAACTATCGCAGACGCGATCGCCAAATTTTACGGGTTTGAACGGATGCGCCTATCACCGATAGAGAGTGCTGCGGTATGGGCGCCACTCGCTCGCGCTAAATTTCTGGATGTGCGTCGACCGGTTTTTTGCAAGACGCATGCGGGAGACGAGGTACTGCTTTGTGTTTCAGCGGCGATAGGGGTGATACGGGCATATTTTTCTCATCATATGCAGGAATTGCCGCATCCGTTGAAGATAATGGCAGAGGCTGATACTTATGAGCTGGCGCTAAAAAAAGAAATTAGCCGCGCTGAGAAAAGAATTGATCCTGCGGCAGGAGGAGGAGAGGATACCCCGTATACTCTGCGGCGCGAGTGGGCGCTGGTGATGATGGGGGAAGAGTCGCTAATTGCGGAAGCAGAAATTATTCAGGTGCTTTGGAAGACATGTGCTGAACTTGGTCTTACCCATGACGGGGTTGAGCTCAAGATCAATGCAACAGGATGCAATCAATGCCGTGCGGGATTTCGCACGGCGCTCGGCGCGTTTCTTCGCAGTCGCATCAGCCGTTTGTGTACGGCATCGCGGCGGGATATAAAATCACGGCTGACGAATATATTATCTTGTGATGACGAGCGGTGCCGCGGTATTGCCGAGACGGCTCCGCAGGTACTTGATTTTTTATGCGATCAGTGTAAAAAGCAATTACGGACACTGTTGGAATTTTTGGATGAGGCGCGTGTTCCTTATTTTCTTGATCCTACACTGTTCGGCGAGGGGTCATGGTTTGGTGAGATTGTATTTGTTATCACTATGCGGCAGGATGCATGGCAGGGCGGTGTGGCATTGGGGGAAGGAGAGTCACAATCACCGGATGGCGAGCGCGACAGACGCGCTCCGGTCGTTATCGCAGAAGGCGGCCGTGTGTCGCACGCCGCGGCGGTACTTGGAGGAAAAGATCTTGCCGTTGCCGCGGGGACATTGTTTCTTGATACGATTGCGGATGAGATGCAGAAAAGAAGCGGAGATGTACAAATCATAACGGATATTTTTTTCATTCAGTTGGGCGAGCTGGCCAAGCGCAAGAGTTTGGATATATTGGAGGCATTGCGGGAAGCGGAGATGGATGTCAAAGAATCGCTCGGCCGCGATTCTATCAAGATCCAGCTCAAGATTGCCGAACGGGTTGGTGCGCGTTACGCACTCGTGTTTGGACAGAAAGAAGCGCTGGACAGCACGATTATCGTGCGCGAAACCGGATCTGGTATGCAGGAAACCGTCGCACAGGAGAAGTTGATAGATTTTTTGAGGAAAAAACTGAAGAAATAAATCCAAATGTCAAAGCTCAAATGTCAAATCAAATCCAAATGTTTAAAAATGTGCGTTTTGGATTTTGGGCTTTAGTCATTGATTTGAACTTTGGATTTTGACATTTGGCATTGAACGGATGGATTGTATTTTTTGTAAAATCGCGCGGGGGGAAGCACCGTCAGAGACGGTGTACGAGGACGCGGAGGTAAAAGTGTTTAAAAACATTCAGCCAAAAGCGCCGGTGCATCTGCTGGTGATCCCCAGAATACATATTGAATCAATCGCGCATCTACAAGTGGATCATAACGATATTATTGCCAAACTTATTTTTGCGGCTAAAAACACTGCGGAGAAAGCGGGATTGAAGGGGTATAAATTGGCATTCAATGTCGGGAGAGACGGAGGCCAGGTGATTGATCACTTGCATCTGCATTTGCTCGGCGGATGGAAAGATGAAAATAAACATTTAAACATTTAAAAACTTTATTATGGTAGAAGTTAAAAAAAGAGAACGGGAAACCACGGCCGCGATGTTGCGCCGTTTCCAGCGCCGTGTCCAGCAGTCGGGCGCGCTGATTCAGACGCGCAAGCATAAGTTCCATAAGTCAAAATTAACTAAGCGTGCGGTGCACGAGAGCGCATTGCGGCGGGTAGTGGTTGCGAAAGAACGAATGCGATTGGATAAGCTCGGTAAACTGCCTAAGGACGAGAAGCATGGTCAGCGAAGAAGCTGACAGAAACACCGCCTATTCCGTTTTTTTATTGTCATTCCCGCTTGCGCGGGAATGACAAGAGATGACTTTGAAATGGCGTCAATGTGCGTATGGAAAATAATCTAAAAGTGAAAATTGAAGACGCGTGCCGGCATGCCCTAAAAAATCGCGAGGAACTTTTATTGTCGGTTTTGCGGCTCTTGCTTGCCGCAATGCATAATCGCGAGATTGAAAAGCGGGCGCGCGA
>JBASTK010000014.1:0-10210 GCA_049274855.1 Candidatus Sungiibacteriota bacterium
CTTATGGCAAAAGCATGAAGTTGAGTTGCTCGACAAAAACTCGATTTCCTATCGGCTGGTATTTGAGGAGGCAGTTGCCATGCCTCATCTAAATAAATGTGTTGCGGCATGGCGCGATTCTCATGACAAACCATTTCCCGAGAGCGACCTTGCACCTCATCGGGTAGGTGTCGCCCATTTTTATCCTTATCGACGACAGATGGGTGCTATTTGTTGCTTTCCCGTGACATGGGCACAGTACATGCTCATATCAAACGGTGATGTGCGGGAAACCATTCCGCTTGAGGAGCACTTCCGCGTGCTCACGGTCAATTGTTTGGTGAAAACATCAGACGAACGGTTTGCGCTGGCGAATCGCTCAAAAGGCCTGTCACATTTTGGCGGTATGCTCCATGTCTCTGCCGCGGGAAATATTGACCTGCACGCCGCCGCCGAGAGCCGTTCGCCGCTCGTCCAATGTTTTGTTGAATTGCAGGAGGAACTTAATGTCCTACCCTGCGACATCAGATTCATCAAACAGCTGGCACTTGCCATCACGCTCCCGCGTAACAGCGCGACCATGGAGGTTTGCCACTACGCGGAGGTCGCCTTGACTTCGCAGGAACTCCTTGAGCGAGCGAAAACCGCCAAAGACAGTTGGGAAGGGAAGGTTTCTACATTTTCCGAGACGGAAACGCGGAAGATGCTCGAAACCGAAAAATTCATGCCCACCGGCGCCGCGACGCTCATGCTCCTCTTTGGTATTAATTAACCCCATTCTATAAGGAGGTGACCTTTGAATCAAATCGCCAATCAAGAATGGACCGCGGAGGAAACAGAAACCCTCATCCGCCTGCTGGAGAAAGTGAAGGCGGACAACGGATGGTGGCCGGACGAGGCGTGTATGCGTGCCGCGCACGGCGCGATGTCTGCGTGGGCTCCAGAACTTGTCATCACGCAATTTGATGGCATCGCACGGAAAATCCTTCTCGTCTGCTATGAAGGAGGGGTAGTAGAGTTCCTTGGGATGTGGCATATCCCAGGCGGCTATGGGACCATCGCGGACAAGAGCATTGAAGGCGCGTGTTCGCGAATCGCTATGAGAGAGCTCGGCATAGATGTGGATTTCATCCGCACCTACGAACAGCCGTATCTCTGGCGCCCGGGCGAACACCCCTACGGACGGCCGCTCACCCTCTATACTGATGTACGCCCCAGGGGGACGATTCAGGAGACCGCCTCACGCCGATTCTTCGGCCGCGACGAGCTTCCAGAAAATATCGTAGAGCCGCACCGGCGGTTCATCAAGCAATTCATTTAAGTGAGGATGCGGCGCGTAGGAACCGCCAGCCCTCACGGACACCAGTAGCAGTTCTTTCAGCACACCATCAGCGGCCTCGCTTCACGAGGCCGCTTTTTAATTACTCTCATTCCTTGACGATCGTTTCAGAATGAGAGTTAGATATTTTTCTTTATCGTTCCGTGCTGCGTTACGGCAAAGATATGTACCGCATCAAGAAGCCGTCGCTCGCGCAACGCATGCAAGAAATCCTCCGACACTCCCCCCGCCGCCATCCATACGCTTTTTTGCAACGGCTCAAAACCCATCTCAACCAGAGATATCCGGAGCCAGCCGCGCTTCCGGCGTTCCGTCTCTGGTATGTCAAAAGCAACAATGGTAATGCCTCCGCCTTTCGGCGCCGAGAAATTCGTATTGACGGATGAAAAAGGATCGGCGCGAAGTTGCCGATACTCCCGCAGGCGTTTGGCGCCCCGCTGTGTCAATATCCACCGTTTCTCTCCTTTTGCATCACGCTTTACCACTAAACCCTGGCGTTTCAAATAATGTAATCGTTTATAAAACTGCTGCCGATCGCGATAAAGCTCCGCCCAGCTGGCGCTAAACCATTGCCGCTCATGGGTGGGAATCCGATAAAATCCCTTTTGGATTCTCACGGGTAATGCGAATAGAATATCCCCAATCTCAAGCAAACCCTCGGCTTGAAACTGCAATACACCGAGTATAAGCTCTACGAATTTTGCCATAAAAATACTTTAGACCTACTGCGTAAAGATTTTCGTGACGAAATTTTCAGATTTCGTGCGAGACGAAGCAAAAATTATGAAGCATATACGATGTATATGATGAATAATTTTTTCAAAGCCGTAGTACAGACGCGAGGCGCATTTCACATCAGTGAAATCGCCCCGTCTCCGAAATCTGGGAATTGCAGTAGAAAACTCTCTACGCAGTAGGTCTTTACTCTCATTTTGAGACGATCGTCTCAAAATGAGAGTAAAGAAAATAAAAGGTGTCACGGGGCTTTAATATGTTTATCGTAGATCAATCCCTTTTTCTTGAAGAATGCGGCGAAGACAGCAAGGATATAGTCAAGATGTTTTTTGTCCATCTCCGGATGACAACCTATATAAAAGCCGTGGTGGTTAATATTTGCCGCCACCGGATATTTTGATTCCAGATCGCCGAACATATTCACATACACCGGCTGATTAATAACCGGCATCATATAGCGCGTCTCCACATTCCAATCCTCAAGAAATGCCACCAATTCATCGCGCATAATACGCGGGTCTTTAATAATCATCGTGAACATCATATACGCATGCTCCCGATCGCTCGGGCGCCACGGCAGCTGCAAAAACCGCTCATACTGCTTCATACCTCTCAGGAGATACGTCGCATACCGTTGGCGCAATTTGATATTTTTTTTCAATGTTTTTAATTCTGCGATGCCAAGCGCTCCTTCCAATTCCGTCATCCGATAACTATAGCCGATACTCGTAAAAGAAAAACGCTTACTGACTACCTCAAAACGCGCCTTGCCTTTGAGTCCCTTATCGTCATCCATAGAAACATAAATAGAATCGCGGCCGTGATTGACCAAGCTTTTCATCCGCACCGCGAGATCCGCGTCATTGGTGAGCGCAAGTCCCCCCACGCCCGTCGTAATAAGGTGCGCCATATAGGTAGAAAAACACGCAATGTCGCCGAGCACGCCGACGGGCCTGCCTTTGTAGCGCACGCCGACTGCCTCGCACGAATCTTCCACCACGCGGAGTTTATGTTTCCTTGCAATCGCCATAATCGGATCCATATCGCAGGACATACCAAACAGATGCACCGGCATAATAGCGCGGGTATGCGGCGTGATTGCCGCCTCAATTTTTGCGGGATCAAGGTGATAAGTCCGCGGATCCACATCTACAAAGACGGGTTTCAACCCGTTTTGCATGACAACATTGGATGTCGCGACAAAAGTAATCGCGGGCACAATCACCTCATCCCCATCGCGCCAGTCGTCTTTTTCCTTGAGCGCGTGGAGCGCTACCTGCAATGCGCTCGTGCCGCTGTTTGCGGAAATAGCAAATTTCCGCTCGCAAAGCCGCGCAAACTTCTCTTCAAATTGGCGCAACATTGGTCCATAGGAGATCCTACCCGAATCAAGCACCCGATTCACCAGCATCTTGGCATACGGAGTAATGATAGCGCCGCCAACGCCTATTTTTTTGGGATAGCGTTTCAATTTCAATACCGCCATATCAGTAGGTCTATTTACTTAATCGTTCCATATCCGCATCCGCCATCATAGCCACGAGGGTATGAAATCCTACTTTCGGCTTCCAGCCAAGTTCCTTGTGCGCGACACGAGCGTCCGCAAGAAGCACATGCACATCCGCGGGACGGAATAATTGCTTGTCTACCTTGACATATTTTTTCCAGTCAAGATTAAGGTGGTCAAATGCGGCTTCCACGAATTCTTTGACGCTGTGCGTCTCGCCAGTGCCTATCACGAAATCCCGCGGGGTCTTCTGTTGCAACATCATCCACATCGCCTCCACATAATCCCCGGCAAACCCCCAATCGCGCTGTGCATCAATATTGCCAAGGCGCAGTTCACTAGCAAGTCCTAATTTAATCTGGGCGGCGGTATGCGTAATTTTCCGCGTCACAAATTCCATGCCGCGACGGGGACTTTCGTGGTTAAAAAGAATACCGCACGCAGTAAAGATACCGTATGACTCGCGATAATTCACCGTAATCCAATGACCATATACTTTTGCCGCGCCATAAGGACTGCGCGGATAAAAATGCGTGCCCTCATTCTGCGGCGATTCCTTGACGCCGCCAAACATCTCGCTGGAACTTGCTTGATAAAATTTTATTTTCGGATCGGTCTGTCGAATCGCTTCCAGCATCCGCGTCACGCCGAGTCCCGTGACCTCGCCCGTATACACGGGCTGTTTCCATGAATCACCGACGAACGACTGCGCCGCAAGATTATACACTTCATCCGGCTTGACTTGTTTCAGCGCATGCACGAGCGATGCTTCATCCAATAAATCACCGGAAACCAGCGTAATTTTATCGAGGATATGCGCGATATTTTCGCGACTTTTCTGACTCGCCCTGCGTTCCAAGCCAAAAACGCGGTATCCTTTTTTAAGCAAAAACTCCGCCATGTACGAGCCGTCCTGCCCGGTAATACCGGTAATCAGAGTCGTTTTTTTTCGTTGCGCATTACTCTTCATAAGCGAAGTGTACAAGATTTTTTGTTATTTTGCAATAATCCTGCGATAGCACGCTCCATACATACTGACTTGCCGTTGCCAACTCATTTCACTGGCAAATGCGCGTGACGCATCTGCCATTGCTTTCTTTTTTGCCGGGTCTTTGAGGATAGTTATAATGGCGTCCGCAAAATCATCGGGGTTGCGGCCTGCAACCAATATGCCATTCTGTCCATCCTTCATCGCATCATCCACGCCGCAGTCCTTACTCCCAACTACGGGAAGCCCGGCGGCCGCGGCTTCCAGAAACACTAAACCAAACCCCTCCACATCGTGATTTATATTCTGCGAGAAAAGGCAAAAGAGTCCTGCGTTTTTATAAAACTCCACAAGCGCCTCGCGGCTGTCAACATCTTGTAGAATATGAACACGATTTTGCAGACCCAACTCTTCAATCAGATTTTCAAGCCGGCGCTCATAGATCTTGGTATAGCGCTTACCGACAATCACATAATGCAGCTGCGGGAAAGAAGAGGATACTTTTGCAAACGCGCGAATAGAAAAATGGTACCCTTTGCGCCAACGCAATTGTCCCACACTCAAAATATACGGTGTAAATTTTTTTATGGCATCATTAGCGCCGTCTCGGATCGCCGAAAGGTGCTGAGAGAACTCGTGCACATCTACCCCGGGATTGATAACCGCGATATTCAAATCTGGCATCTTTCTTAAAATCTCATCGCGGGTAAACGCGCTAATCGCGGTAATTGCGTTCGCCTGCCGGTACACCGCCCGCGCAAACGGCGCATAGAGCCAATGATACAGCGGCAAAATAGAGCCGCTGCCGATGGTAGTGATAATCATCTTTTTGCGAAGTCCTACGGATGCGAAAGCCGCAATCATACCGTAAGGAAAGACATCCAGCGCATGTACGACATCGCAATCGCGCATGATTGCGCGAATCTGCGGGATCCGCGTAATCAGTAATAATTTATTCGACAAAAGGATAGATTGCTCGTACGGCTCATTGCTAGAAACAGCCGTCAATACAATGACATCCGCGGACAACGCATCGCGAATACCCGTAATAAGCCGCCGGGAAAATACGCCCGTTCCATTGTCTTGACGCAGATTATGCGTAAAAAAACATATTTTCATAAAATTTCTTCACTCTAATTGTCGCTTCTGCTCCCTCATCCATTCTGCGGTTTTGCGGATGCCTTCCCGCAAATCAATCTTCGGCTTCCAGCCGATGATGTGCTCTATTTTCTCCGCATTCATCTCGCGGCGCACTGCGGTGATGTGACCAAGGTCATTATGCACTACATAACGAAACGGCCGACCATCGCCGCATTGCTCCCAAATCATCTCAGCGAGATCCATGATAGAAGTCGCCTCGCTCGGCCCGATATTAAAATCATTTCCCAACACCTGCGCATCCCCCGCAAGTGCCCGATTCACCACCATGCAGGTCGCCTCTACCGCGTCATCAATATAAGTGAACGGCCGCGTACCGCCAACGCTGAGAAGTTCAAGCGGGTACTGACCAGAGAGAACTTTTCCAATCAACGCAGGAAGCACATGGATATTCCCCGCGCCCGCGCCCTTGCCCTGCTCTCCGGGGCCATAGATATTATGATAACGGATAATTGCATAGGGCATCCCATACTGTGCGCCAAAAGCGCGGCAAAAATATTCGCCGCTCAACTTGGAAAATCCATAGACATTGGTCGGCGGCGGAGTGTGGAGCAGGTCCTCTTCTTTATACGGAAAAACCGGCGCGTGCTGGAATACCATGGAACTCGACGCATACACCACGCACGGTTTGGCGCCTGTCGCCGCCGCCTGATAGAGTGCGGCATCAATCAGCGCATTGTCCCGTAAAATATCCGCTTGGAATTCCCGCATATAAGTGAGCGATCCGATGCGTGCCGCAAGATGCAGGACAAGCTCCGCGCCCTCAATAGCCGAGGCGGCAAACTGCGCATCGCGCAAATCACCAGATCGGACTACAATGCGCGGATTTTCAAATGGATGCGCCAAAACCGCGGCAGGACGGTCAATAACAATAACCTTATACCCGCGAAGCGCGAGCGCTACCGCACACCTACTCCCTACATAACCCGCGCCGCCGGTAACCGCAACGACCTTCTCATCCGAGTGTCTCATAATGTAATCCTTTATATTTTTTTATAAGCGCCTCATCAAAAAGCCGCCAGCCGTCAAAAATAAGCGCGTCGGGACTAAGAAGGGGAAGGTACTCCGTCAAATCAACACTCTCGTAACTCGCATGATTATTCATAAACATCACACAATCCGTCCCGCGAAATCCCTCCATAAGCGAAACCGGCTCTACTCCCAAAGACGCAATCACACCGCTCGCCACCACAAAATCATGACCCGCGACGCGACGGGCTCCAAGCCCGCGCAATTCCGCCAGCACCTCCAGTGTCGGCGAATCCCGTATATCATCGGTCTCCGGTCTGCCCTTGAACGCAAATCCAGAGATAAATATCTTTGCGCTGGCGATGTCTTTACCCACTGCTTTCAGGTGATGCGCAATTCGCACAGCGGCATAGTGATGCATATCTTCGTTGACCTGGCGCGCCGCGCGCACCAACCGCGGACGGTATCCTGCCGCCTCGGCAGAAAGCGCAAGTATCTGGGGATCTTTTTTCAAGCACAATCCTCCGCAAAACCCAGGGGAAGCCACATTGGTGCGCGGATACCCGTCATTCGCGGCGCGAATTACTTCAACTCCGTCCAAACCCAGGTGCCGCGCAATCACGGCGATCTCGTTGGCAAAAGCAAAGCAGAGATCACGATAGGAATTATCAATCAGCTTAGTCATCTCCGCGGCTTCCAGAGAAGAAACCCGAATAACTTTAGAAGTAACCCTCTCAAAAATACTCTCCGCCCTCCGTGCGCTTTCCTCGTCCAAACCGCCGACAATCTGCGGCAGATATTCCAATTCTTCGAGCGCCTTACCCTCAATCGTCCGTTCAGGACAAAATGCCAAGAAAATATTTTTCTGCGCGGTATGGCGCAAAATCGGCAGTACCGCACTGCGCGTCATGCCTACCGGAACTGTACTTCTTAAAATCACTAGCGCCCCGTCGCGCGCCTGTCCGCTGATACTATCCGCAGCGGATTGCAGTGCGTCAATCATCGGCGCCTTTGTCGCCTGATCAAGCGGCGTTCCCACCGCGACGATAAACACATCCATTGCCGCATCCGCAGGAATACTCTCGGAAACAGAGAACGCGCCGCTCTTAAGGCATGCGCCAAGAAGCGGCTCAAGACCGCGCTCATAAAAATGCGGTTTTCCCCCCTGCAATTTCGCAGCAAGTTCCGGCCGCGCCTCAACCCCGTGCACCCGAAATCCTTTTTTGGCAAGGACGAGAGCCAAGGTGAGACCGACATATCCCATCCCGATGACACAGATGCGCTCGCGTTCTGATATCTGCATATTCATAATAACAATCAGGAAGTAATCGCTTTAAGAAAATGCGGCGCGCGCCTCTCCCACACAACCTCTGCGGCGCGGGCGCGCCCGCGCCGAATAAAATTCGCGCGCAATTCCGCATCATCGGCAAGAGCCGTCATCGCCTCTGCGATCTCCTTCGGCTGATGCGGATCCACGAGTATTGCCACGCCATCAGCCCCCAGCTCCGCAAGGGACGAGCAATTTGAAGTAATGACTGGCGTGCCGCAATCCATGGCTTCCAAAACAGGAAACCCGAATCCCTCCACAAAACTCGGGAATACTAAAGCCGTAGCATGCTGATATAAATACGCCACCTGCCCTTCAGTCAGATATCCGGGGAAAACCACGCGGCCGCCAATCCCTTCATCCCGAATATAATCGCGCAATTTCTGCGCATATTCGCCTTCCCCCTTACCGCAAAGCACCAATGCATGCCGCGCATTATGCCTGCTAAACTCGCGAAAGCCGCGTACGACATTGAGGACATTTTTGCGCTCCTTCATCACTCCGATGAAAAGAAAAAAATCCGCAGGAACATCCGCAGTTTCAAACGCAATGTCGCAGATTTTCTTAAATCCCCAATGCACCGCAGTCACTTTTACTTCCGGAATATGAAAAAATCTCAAGACATCTTTTTTGGTCGCCTCGGACATCGTAATAATCCGATCCGCCCTTCTCAAGGAACGGCCGTGATACCATTCCATAAGACGATTACGAATACGACCGGCAATATCTGCGGGCGGAAAATATTTGTAAGCAAAATCAAGCGCCAATACCACGGAGCGGCGAGGCCGCCACCACAGCGGCATAACCGGCGTATTGAATACATAAATATCAGCGGCAGGAGCATGGCGCAGGCGCTCAAGCCACAGCAAGCCATCCCCCAGCACTACTACACGCCAATTCCGCCCGGGCAAATCCGGAGCCACGCGCGGCTTTTTTTTAAGAAAAATAATATATTCGTTATCCGGATCATGCGCAATCAGCGCTTTGGTAAATTCAAAAATAGTACGGGCAAGGCCTGCCGGCTTATCTTCTCCATAAGGATGCAGAACAATACCTATTTTCATAAACGGTCTTCAATAAATCCCTGTATCTTTTCTGCCCGGTACTGCCACTGGTATAACGATACGCTATCCCTTACTGTTTCTACTTGCTCAGTAGTAGTTTCTGGATCCATAAACACCGCGTGTATTGCAACCGCTAAACCATCGGCAGAATCGGGTTCATAAAAAAATATACCATTCTGTCCCCTACTCGTAAATACATCTTCTATTGCAGGCGTCCGCGCGGCAACAATAGGACGCCCTGCAGCGGCGTATTCAAAAAGCTTCATCGGCGAAGTATGGAGAAACGAGTATGCATTTGCATTTGTTCCCGTCGCAATCAAAACATTTGCCGCCCGCAACCACCGCGGAATTTCCTGAAACGGCCGGTGGCCGACACAGATAAGATTCTTTGGTTGCTCATCCATGGCGCCAATCGCGCGCATCTCCTCAGCAGTGCCCCCCACGATGTAAAAATCAAAATCGGGAAGTTTACGGGCGACGGCAGGCAAAACACCAAGACCCTTCCACGCATACACCCGACCCGCATACATTACAACAGGTCTGCTTTCTGGAATACCAAGTGCCGCGCGTGCGGATGCCCCACTCTCCTGACTACGAAACATAGCAAGATCAACCCCGTTGGGAAAAACCAATAAAACACCGTCTTTTAATTGAAATACATCCATTAGTTCGCGCTTGATAATTCTATTAATTGTAATAATACCCCGCGCCCGATTCAATAAAAGAGTAAACGGCATCGTTTTCTTTTTCGCGTCATGCATCTCTACGAAATACGGCACGCCGAGAAACGGAATCAGAAAAAAAGAAAATTGGTCAAGGTCTGTGGTATAGATAATACACCGCTCCCCGCTTTTCTTTTTCCGCCAAAGATAGAAAAAATAACGGACGGCAAAGAAAAGCGAGCTTGCGGCAAATCCCATCCGCGAGCCATACCAATCAGGTGCCCAGAGACGCGTCATCGGCACCTCAACGCGCAATCCATAAAACTCGCGCAGTGTCCGAAAATCCCTGCCGCGGCGCGGCGCGACAAGCTCCATATTCATTCCTTGTTCAATGAATGCCTCGCACATTTTTGCAATCTGAATGCCGTGCGCCTTCTCAGTCGGCAAGCGCGCATTTACCACATAATAGATCTTTATTTTTT
>JBASTK010000015.1:0-7464 GCA_049274855.1 Candidatus Sungiibacteriota bacterium
TCTCATTACTATTATTATGGATGACGAAGAAGTAAAAAAAGATACGAGTTTAAGTACGATTCTGATTGAAATCGCCGTTGCGGTGATTGCTTTTCTTTTGGTGCTTGCGTTTTTTGGTTCGTACCTAAGGGCGATCTATGACTGGTATGCGCGGTTTCTCGCGTGGGCATACGCATTGTGGGCGGTGATTGGCACCGGCACCGCTGTCATAGTCACTATCCTCAACATTGGTCTTGTGATATTTATTATCGTGACCCTGCGTAAGTTTTTCAAATTGGACGCTATGCACCCCCTTTTTATTGTTCCGGGCGAGGGGCCGCGCAAAGTCCGCGCGGTGCCCATTGAAAAAGAAGTGAGCGAGGAATGGATAGAAGTCAAAAAACTTGCCGCGTCCGACAATCCTTCGGATTGGAATATGGCGGTGCTTCGCGCGGATGTGATGCTGGATGATGTGCTTCAGCACATGGGGCACGAGGGCAATACGGTCAAAGAACGATTGGATAAAGTGGATCCGACAATATTGCGCTCGTACGAGCGCGTGGTGTCCGCCCATCGCCTGCGCAATATGGTGGCGCACGATCCCACGGTCGCACACACCCGCGAGACCATCAGCCACGCACTCTCCTCATTTGAACTCGCGTTCCGCGAACTCGGCGTATTGAAGACAGAAGCGGCGAAAGAAGCAGAAAAAGAGTTATCCACAGGGCAAACTTGAGTATTTTACCGAACTTGATACTATAACAATATTGTTATATACTCAATTTATGGCTGGTTTGGTCGGGTCAGCCGCAGATCATTATGTTTATGGAAGAAAAATGTTGCATAGAAGATTGGAATGGACAAGAGATGACGATACTAGACTCCCTACCACATCGCGTAGTTGTGCCGATTCTCAACAAAATAAGATACTATCAAAATCATACGGTCAATCAACTGAAGAACAACCGTAAATTTCTTGAGAGTATTAGTGGGGTCAATTCAGAGATCGTATTATGGGAACTCAAATTTTATTCAGATCCACCTTATCGGGCTATATGTATAGTGATAGGAAGTAGAATTATAGTGCTTGTGATGTTTCAAGGCAGCGGCAGTCATGGAAAAGTAAGGAAGTGGGTTCCCAAGGCGCTTGTAAAAGCAGGGGAGTGGTATAAACAAAATAACTTATAAAATTTATGCGCTTTGAGGATATCATTCAGCGATTAGCCGAAAAAAGGCCGGGGTTTAAAAAAGAACTCCAGAGGTATAATACTTATTCAGAGGTAAGCAATCTTATCACGGCGGTTAGGATACATAAAGGTCTCAGTCAAAAAGAATTAGCAAAATTGGTAAAAACTAAACAGCCAAGCATTGCTCGTCTTGAGAGCGGTAAGGAACTTCCGAGCGTCAGTTTCCTTGACAGAATCGCAAAGGCTTTGAATACTTTTTTGATTATCCGGTTTGATTTTATGGAGGAAGAAAAGAGGACTGCCACGCATGTTATATATTCTCATGACAAGATTTTTAGCGACGAAGCGACGAGAGGCATTCCATACCATTTAGGATCAGATTCTTCAAAGGATCAGACAAATAGTGCTCAAGTTCTTTGAGTTTAGACAAAGAGACAATAGGATCTAAAATTAATTAGGTATGGTCAAGAAAACAACCCCCCGTTCGTTCAAACATCTATGGTCTGTATTATGTAGGGCCGCCTCCATAGACAAAGAGTCAAATAGCCTTTCGCTTTTTAATGTGATTGAGGAGATAACCCTTAATAAGGCGGAAAATCTTGAGAAAGAAAAAAAAAAACTATCGGCATAGAAGAAAAGGCGATTATCGTGCCGATAGAATTTGTAATAGTTACTTCCTTGGAACGTCTGGACGATAAAGATCGGGGATCAATGACAAAAGAAGCGCAAATTGAGATGATGGACCCATCCTTCCATTCTCTTTTAAAACGCGAATTTGAGATAACTTTTCCGCAGGGGCCAAAAAGGTTACGGCATCTACTCAAGATGAATGGATTGAAAATCACGACAGCCGGCACTTATAAGTTTTGTGTTAGTACAAGAGAATCAAAGGAGGATATTTTTGAATTGGTTGCGGAAATACCCATTGATGTAAGGATAGGGTCTTTTCCATTGAAACAAGGCAATTCTCAAATTTGATTGATAGATATAGCCGCAGATTAAAATACCCGCCCTCGCATGGGCGGGTATTTTAATTATGATGGTTGCGGGGGCCCGAATTGCACGGGCGTCTCAAGGTTCTTTCGCACCGCCTATTTATAGGAGGAATGGACTATACCATCATCCCGAATGTCGGGATGCTTCCATTATAGTCTCTGAACGTCTCCCGCCGCGCTCTGGCGAGATTTCGCTGCTGATTGTCCAATGCAAAGCGTTTTTGCGCATTCGCGCCCGCCGTTTCCGGCCACGCTGTAGCCGCTTTGCCTCTCAGGAGTTTCCAGCAATTTCGGAAGTTTTTCCTCGGTATGTTGCCACACCGGGTCACAGATTTCCCTATGAGCCTCGCGAGGTACTTCTCCTCCACCCCGCATGTGGAGTATACACCTGCGGGGTGGAGGATGCAAGAAGAGGTGTGGATTACCCGCGCTTGTTTTTAATCTACTAAGGATGTATTATTATCCTATATAAAGAGGTGCGAATATTATGACAAAAACATTATCACGAGATAAGGCGAGGATACTTCGATCTCGCGGTGCAAGTTTGAATGAGCTGGCGTTGCGGTTCCGCATACCCAAAAGCACAATTCGTTATTGGTGCAGGGATATTGTGTTATCAGATGAACAACAGCGACATCTTTTTCAGAAACAAAAGTTAGGCGGCATATTTGCGGCTGAACGGATACGGCAGAAGCGTATCCAAATAACACAGAGATTGCGAAGTGAGGGTATGGATGAGATAGGGAGGATGTCATCACGGGAGCTATTATTAGTTGGCGCAGCATTGTACTGGGCAGAGGGGTATAGAAAAGGAGATGGGGAGTTTGGATTTGTTAATTCTGATCCTGAAATGATACGACTGGTTATTCGTTGGCTTACGGATGCTTGCGAGATTTCAAAAAAGGATATCCATTTGCGCGTTTGTATTAATATCGCTCATAAGGGTAGGCTTGCGCGCATACATGAATTTTGGTCTCAAACTACGGGAGTGCCGCGAGGTCAGTTTTCGTCCCCCACGCTTATCAAAGTTGTAAGCAAGAAACGCTATTTGAATAATGACGTGTATTTTGGTACGCTACGCATCAAGGTCCGTAGGAGCACGAATTTACGGAGAAAGGTTATGGGCTGGATAGCGGGCTTGGCTTCAAATGGAGAATGATTTGACTTTGTCAGGGTAGCTCAGTGGTAGAGCGCCGCACTCATAACGCGGAGGCCGTGGGATCGTTCCCCACCCCTGACATGGTGATAAAATAAAATTATGGCGCCAAAAAAACTTCGTTGGAAAAGAGTATTACTCAAACTCTCGGGTGAGACCTTGAGCGGCAAAGGGGAGCAGGGGCTTGATATTCATGCCGCAGAATATATTGCGCATGAGGTGAAGGCGATCAGCGATCTTGGATGCGAAGTGGCGCTGGTCATTGGCGGGGGTAATTTTATTCGCGGGGAGAAATTGTCGGCTATCGGGATTGATCGGGCAACCGCGGACTATATGGGTATGCTCGGCACTATTATCAATGCGCTGGCGCTTCAAAGCACGCTTGAACACATTGGGCTTTTCACGCGGGTGATGAGCACCATCACGGCAATACAGGTTTCCGAGCCGTTCATCCGCCGCCGCGCCATCCGTCATTTGGAAAAAGGCAGAGTAGTGATATTTGCCGGCGGCACGGGCAATCCGTATTTTTCAACCGATACCGCCGCCGCGCTTCGCGCATCCGAGATCGGCGCGGAAGTGATTCTTAAAGCGACCAATGTGGAAGGCGTGTATGAGGAAGACCCAAAGAAAAATAATAATGCGAAGTTTCTCGCTGAAGTGGATGCGCTGGAAATGGTGCGCCGGGGGTTGAAAGTGATGGATTTGACCGCAGTCACGCTCGCGCGCGAGAATAAGATTCCAACCGTGGTGTTTAATGTTTTCAAAAAAGGCAATCTCGCGCGGCTCCTGCAAGGAGAAAAAATCGGCTCGGAGATTATATGAAATTAAGAGATAGTGAGTAGAGGTTATGAAAGCCATACGACCATGGATTGTGCATCAAGCATTTTTCAATAAGTGGTCTGCGGACATGGCATATATTCTCGGTTTCTTTTGCGCGGACGGATACATGAGTATCAATCCGCGAGGTTCTCGTTTTATTGCTTTTCAAATTACTGATAGAGATTTGCTCGTGAAGATAAAGGATCGTCTGGGGAGTGGTCATAAAATTTCTCTTCGGAGACGCGGTGATAAGAAGTGGAAAGATTCATGGAGAATTCAGATCGGGAGCAAAGCGATTTTTGAGAGGTTCATCACATTAGGCATTACTCCAAAGAAAGCTGAGCGCATAAGAATACCGCCGGTGCCAATAAAATATCAGGCAGATTTTGTGAGGGGTTATTTTGATGGCGATGGCGGCGTATGGTGCGGGCTTATTCACAAGCACGACAGGAAAAAATGCTTCGCTATCTCTTTTGACTTATTTTACGAGCGGGAGCGAGGGTATGCTTAAAGATATTGCATCCATTTTGCATATATCGTCAGGGACGAGATCAAGGGAGCCAAAGTATTATGCGAGAGCTTTTCGTATGCAATATAGTACCGTCGATAGCAGAAAGATTTATCGGTTTATGTATCATCATAAAACCGACTTGTATTTAGAGCGGAAAAAGATTATCTTTGAGAAATATCTGGGGACGTAGCTCAACCTGGTGGAGCACTAGCTTGTCACGCTAGGGGTTGCGGGTTCAAATCCCGTCGTCCCCGCAGATGTTTTATTAAGAGTATGCGTGTATGCCAATCCCAGCATTGTTTTTGGAAAAGATCTTTCGGCTGGCTGTTCTTGCTTCGCAGGTCGCTTTTCGCGGCAGTCGTCTGGTGCAGAAAGTGTTAATACGGAAGATTGGAGTATATGTCATAGAGGTTACGCATCGCGGATACAAGGGTGCCGATGGAGCGATTTCGCAGGTGGTAAAAGTATTTAAAAATGGAAAAACGGAAGAAGTATGGCATATTGTTGTAAAAGCTGGTAGAATCATCCATAGACATTTGCTCGAATAATCTTTATGCGCAAAAATAATTTTTATCACAAAATTGTACAGAGTCGCGCGGATGCCATTGTTGCGTTGATAAAGATGAAGGAGGATACTGCTCGGATAGAGCGAGAAATCGCGCTCCTTGCGCTGGATACTATTTATGCGTTGAGAACAAAATCCATAAGCACGAAAGAAGGTTGCCGTTGTTTTGTTATGATTCAATACGCGCTGACTCGAGCTATGAGTGCGAAGTTGAGCGAGGAGGCGCGGGATTTGCTCAATGAGGGGATATTGCTTGAAGAGGCGGGAACTCCGTACGGATCGGATATCGCCTTGATGTTGCGCCTTGCATCCGGGATTCTAGAACGAGATAGGCGATTGTATGTTGCCAAGGCGAAAGTTCTAGTTGGATAAAATATGCTATAGTGCGTGGATAGTTGTCTTATGAGTCCGTAGATTAGTTAGTTAAAGCACCTTCCTGTCACGGAGGAGGTCGTGGGTTCGAGTCCCATCGGCCGCGTTAAAATAATTTATGGACATGGTTTTCACGCCAAGCGAAAAGCAAACCGTTGAACATGCCAAAAAGACGATTGCAAGATACAATCGGCAAAGGCATGCCAAGGGAGGTATAGATACATTGTATGCTTTTTTAATTTCTGAAAACAGAATCATTTATGAGGGCGCGGCCTTTGAGCCGAATCTCCCGCACGCCGCTATTTGTGCGGAGAGACATGCGATTGCAAATTTGGTGATGAATGAAGCATATCACTCAAAGATAAAGAGTATTGTGATCGCCGATCCGGTGCCGCGCGTGCAGGAAAAAAGTACGCCTCCATGCGGCACCTGCAGGCATCTTATTTGGCAGTTCGGGATGCCAGATACATCCGTTATTTTGATGCAGTATATCCAGGGAAAGGACATTTGGACTTTTCCTAAAATAGAGAAACTTATAATTAAAGATATCTATCCGTATCCTTACGAACCGAACGCAGGGCTTTGGAATTAACGAATGCGGGAGCGGATGTCCCCCCGCGTTGTCTTGACGCGGAGTAAGGTATGGATTTATACTTTGTTTATGAATGTTGCCTCAATTTCTTTGCCTAAAAATCAACTCACCCGTTTCCGGAGTGCCGCAGTGCGCTATGGTGTATCGCCAGATGCGCTTATTCGCAGAATAGTCGTGGAGACCACGCGCGCCATTCTTGCCATTCAGGAAGAGACGCTGGACGAGTATGAAAATTCGCAGGAAATTCGGCGTGCATTGCAGGGCGCGATTCGCGCGGAAAAAAAAGGTGCGTTGCTCCGTGCGCTTCCCGCAACACTCCGAAGTTCTCGGCGATGACACTCTTTTATTCAAAAGAGTTCGTTCGGATGTTAGAACGGCTTCCCGCGGATATCTGCGCATTATTCCTCCGCCAGGAACAAATTCTGCGGGAGAATTGGCGCGATTCGCGTCTTCATTTGAAGCAAATGAAGGGCAAGCCGATCACCTTTTCATTTCGCATCACGCGCTCCTATCGGGCGTTTTTCTATTTCCGTACGCCCGACGAAGCTACGCTCTATGCGGTAGGTCATCGCAAAGATATTCAACGCAAACTTCGGACATAACGATATTGCATGGGCATCCGCCCCCGCGTTGTTGTTTTCTGCGGGATTTGCCATAATGGAGGAGATGGAAGTTGAGATAGACAAAAAAGGGATACGGTCGGCTTTGGAACTGTGCGCCGCGGGCGCGATTATTGTGATTGCCGCGTATTTTATCGCGGGACAATGGGACGCATTTTTTGTAGCACCTCCGCCTATAGCGGAGACGCCGACAACTCTTGGGGATACTGGCGAGATACTGCCTGATGAAAACGCATTTTATATTAATCCTGCGAGTACGACGCCGATTTTTCTCGGCGTAAAAGAATTGGAGAAAAAACAGCAGGCGTTGATATGGGAGAAGCGCGACTTTATCGCGGTGGACGAGGACGCGGGGACAGTTGCTTTTTATGACAAGGGCGCGGCGCGCGCGGTTTTTCCGATTACAAGCATGCCATCGCCGGGCAGCTTTTTTGACATTCCTGCGGGGTTTTACACGGTGCAGGGCAAGGCCGCGGATCATGCGCCAAAAAGCGGCCGCGTGCATCTGTCGTGGGCAGTGTATCTCTACGGCAATTATTTGATTCGCGCCGCGTCTCCTCGTGCGGGGACTGCGGCGACGGCATTGGCGCGGGATGATGCCGGTATCGGGCTTGCCTCGGAACACGCCAAAGAACTTTTTGCCAGCGTAAAAGAGGGAATACCCGCGC
>JBASTK010000016.1:0-4177 GCA_049274855.1 Candidatus Sungiibacteriota bacterium
GCACCTGATTGCCATTGGGCATCTCAATAAAAATTGAGTCGCCCTGACCAATATCAAAAACCGTCATCAATAGATTGCGATGCGTTTCAATATAAAATACTGCATACCAGATCAGCGCGGCTACTCCGGCAAGAGCAGTCAAGAAAAACGGCGGCGCATATTTTTTGATCTTTTCCATAACATAAATCCGATCCATGCATAGATCACCATCACAATGATAAGCCCCGCATTGCCAAGCGTCATCCCTGCAAACGGAACTTTTGCGAGTAGCGCAACCGCGCGCAATTGATATTCAAGAATAACCCATGCGACTCCTCCGGCAATCCTGCCCAGCGCAACCGATACAAACGCAAGTATTGCGGCAAAGAACCCAATACCCATCGCATATGGCGTTGCGAGCAGAACCGCGACATTTGCCAGAGGACTAATCACCGACACGCGCCCGAAAAGCAAAATCAGCAGAGGCAGTACCGCAATCTGCGCGGCAAGTGTTTCCACCAGAATACGCCGTACGCCCAATCCGCCTTCTTTTGATTCATATTTTTTTACGGCGCGCGCGGCATTACTGCCGCGCGCCCAATGCAGAAAATCATCCATCCATCGCTCCACCTGCGGCGCGAGGTATATCAAGCCAACCGTGGCAAAAAAAGACAACTGAAACCCTGCATCAAAGGCAAGCACATACGGGTGGTACGCGACCATAACCGCCGCGGCAAGCGCCAAAGCAGGCGTCATACGATACGCCCGTCCTTCTTTTTGCGCAACCAAAAGCAGTATACCCATAATGCCCGCACGCACTACTGATGCGGCGGCACCCGTCATCAAAACAAAAAGAGCAATCGCCGCAACCGCAACCCAAAACGCCGCCAAAAATGGAACCGTCAGAATGAGTAATACGCGGCTCAATGCGCTCCCGACTAATGTGATGTTGTAGCCAGAGAGCGCTACCATGTGCGAGGTGCCAGTCGCGCGAAAATCTTCCACCAGCGAAGGCGGCAAAGATGCACGATCACCTAAAAGCAATCCTTTGAGAAACGCCGCGTGCGGCTCCGGTAGAATCGCATCAATATTATTTTCAAACGCGTGTTTAATTTTTGATAGATACAACGCCAGACGATTTCCCTTTTCTTGCGCCACGCGCTCAACTGCCGGATAAAAAACCGTCGCGGTAATATCGCGGCGCTTGAGATATGACACTTCATCAAAATCATCATCCTGCCGCGGCGCCTGCAAGATACCTTCTATTATCAATTCATCGCCGATTGCGTATGCCGGATAGGGACGCAGGGTGGCAAGCACGCGAAAATCCGACGACGGCCGCACGCCTCCAGTGTCTCTCTCCTTAATATACACCGCAATCCGCTGGTTTGTGGCACGCCGCTCCGGTTCCTCATCCACAATCCCCAGCATTGTAATTTTCTTTTCATAAAACATACTGACATCCGGTCGCGCTACCTCGGCGTACGCAAAGCGAATTGCGCCTGCAAAAAATGCGAGCAGAAAAAGCGCGGGTATCCATGCCCCGCGCTTCTGCCCAATCACGCTAACCCCAAGCCATACTGCAGTCCCAATCGCCCCGACAAACAAAGGCGCAAGCGGAATCGCAACAAAAGATCGCGCGCCGACCCCCGCAATAAAGCAGAGCAAAGCCCACAAAAAAATCCGCGACTTAGTCAACGACATCATATAGCCAAGTATACTGCGTCATCTCTCTGTCTTCAAACATTACCGTCATCATTAGGTATTGATCCGCGACATGATATATGCTATACATTCAATCAGCTCTTTACCTTGAGAGCACAGGCAAACCGCATGGCACTCACCAAAAGGAGCAAACGCCATGAGACACCTTGATATCGTACAGAGAGTTCTTTCCAAAAAACCCATAGGAGATCTATTTTTAGTATCCGACGATCCGGAAAAAACACTGGATAATCTTCTTGAGACAATGGAGGGGATGAGCGATGACCCGAATATCCTCGATATTGTGGAACACGCCTACCGCGGTCCTTTCACATTCCAACCGGTATCCATAGGCAATGAGACGCGCCGCATCACATGCCGCAACAGGTTCGGCATACCCGCCGGACTACTCAAAGAACCTTCCGGCATGGAATTATTGGATGCTATGGGTGTCGGCTCTATTGAGCTGGGCAGTGTGGTGCCGGAGAAACAAGATGGCAATCCAAAGCAACGATTCTTTGTCACCTACGATCGACAAAGAAAGGTTTGGATCGTCAGAAACGCTTTTGGGTTCAATTCCTCCGGAGTCAAATCAGTCGTGCGGCAGGTGCGCAGATTGTTTGACGCTAATGGTATGGATACTATTGGCGCGAGTCTGTTCTGGTCTCTCTCGCCCAACAAAACCACCATGGATCAATACATGATCGGTCACGATCTTACGTTGATCGCTGACGACATCTTGTATTGCGTAGCTCATATCCTGCCCACCTTGCGGGAGAACGACGCTCTCCAGTTCAACATCGCGTCCCCCAATACCCCGCACCTGCGCGAATTGTTCCTCCACTTCCGAGAGTTACTTGCACTCATCATTGACGGAGCGCGCAGGATCGCAAAACTGCTCCGCCTGCCCTCCCCGTCATGGATCATCAAGCTGTCGCCCGATATGTCGCTTGAGCAAATGCGACAAATCATGAAGGCAAGTTGCCTATTTGAGGAAGTCATCGCGCTGGAAGGCTTCAATTCGACTGTTGACGAGGAAATCTGGCGCAGATATGACATTGCCCCGGGGCCCGGCGGGATTTCCGGAGACCCGTTATGTGAATCCAGCCACGACAAACTTGAGGCACTCTACCAGGTCGCACAAACCGAAAACTGCGACATTGACTTTATATCCGTCGGGGGCATACAGGAACCCGCCGAGGCAATGAGGCGTTTTGAAATCGGGCCCCGTGTAAAACAAGTACAGAGTCTATCAGGAATCCTGGATGTAGGATTCACCCTGATTCCCGATACACTCCAATTGATCATGGATATGGCGGTGTAGAACATTCCGCTGACCCCCAACCATAGCCGTCCCGCTTGCTTAGCACGGGACGGCGCTTTTATTTTCATTTTCGTCGCCTATTTTTTATTAACAACATTTGGAAACGATCGTTGGTGAACATTGTTAATAAATCTTACGCTGATCTAATACTCCAAACCGCGTTTGGCTTTAATACCTCGCTCGTACGGGTGCTTGAGGTCTTGCATCTCGGTGACGAGATCCGCCATATCCATCAGTTCTTGCGGCGCATCGCGTCCCGTAAGAATGAGGTGTTCTATTTTCCCCGATGATTCTTTCACAAACGCGAGCACTTTTTCTTGTCGGATCAATTTTAATTGCATTGCGTTATTGACCTCATCCAAAATAATAATATCCCAACTGCCGCTTTCCATTTCTTTTCTCGCGTACGCGAGCGCCGCCTCTGCCGCCTGCTCATGCTCCTCGCGCGGCAAAGAGTCCCCCAAAATCCCCACAAACCCCTTGCCCATTTTTACAAGTTTAAAATGCGGCTCTAAATACTTCTCGCCAATCAACCGATATATCCATTTTTTGATAAATAGAAAACGCGGAGCCAAACTTTTTGCAGATTTATCCTCTCCAGATTTCCACGGGCCTTTGATAAACTGCACCATGAGCACGCGCTTGCCCTCGCCGACCGCCCGCAGAGCCGCGCCCAAAGCCGCTGTGGTCTTCCCCTTCCCATTGCCGGTAAAAATGTAGAGCATAAAAATGACCACGACCTCCATCAGTGGGTTATCACATATTGATAAATCCAACTGTGATGCCCACAGGTAAGAAAATAAACAGAATTGCCGTCGCGGAAACGAAAAACAATCCGGTACGCCGGATCTATGCGAAAACTCCAATACTCTTTTGACTTTGGTTTTAGTTTCTCGGTCTGCAGAGGAGGGTGAAACGGATTCTCGCGGAATAACGCCTCACGCCGCTCGGCTTTTTTCTGCACTGCCACAGGCAACGCCTGATACCTTTTCTCAAACTCCGGCGTGTAAAAAACCTCTGTCATACACGCCGAAGATCTTTCAAACTCCGCAAACGCTTTGCCTTGCCTTCTGAAATCTCTTTTTCTGCACGATTAATACTTGCGATAAATTGCGGATTAAAAAACCCAAGACCCGCGGCCAGGCGTTCAAACCGTTCCGCATCAAATTC
>JBASTK010000017.1:0-2104 GCA_049274855.1 Candidatus Sungiibacteriota bacterium
CACTAAAAACTCTGCGAAGTCCGGATAATCCGACGGCGCCTGTCCGCAGATACCGATGTATTTGCCACGCCTGCGGCACGCACGGATCGCGGTGCGAATCAATGCTTTTACTGAATCATTATTCTCATTAGCAATGTGGCTGATCGCGGAAGAGTCGCGATCCATACCAAGCGTCAATTGCGCCAAGTCATTGGAGCCGATGGACATCCCGTCAAATATATCCAAAAACTCGTCAATCTGCAAGACATTGGAGGGAATCTCGCACATCATATAAATCTGGAGCTTTTTATCTTTTTTGCGGTCAAGGCCATTTTTTGCCATAGCCGCGATAACTTTTTTCCCTTCCTCGGGCGTGCGGCAAAACGGAATCATCGGCACGACATTGCCAAATCCCATCTCGTCACGAACTTTTTTAATCGCGCGGCACTCAAGCATAAATGCCGCGGCAAATGCCGGATCATAATAACGCGATGCCCCGCGCCAGCCAAGCATAGGGTTTTCCTCCTGCGGCTCATAAAGTTCTCCTCCCGTAAGGAGCCGATATTCATTGGTTTTAAAATCAGAAAAGCGGATGATTGCCGGATGCGGCCAGAATACCGCCGCAATTTTTGCAATGCCAAGCGCTAATGTATCAACATAATATTTGGTCTTATCTTTAGCGCCGCGCGTCATCGCATCAATTTTTTTTACCAATGCCGTATGTTTTTTATCGCGTTTGAGTTGCTGAAAATCAATGAGCGCGCGCGGATGAATGCCAATGCCGGAGCTGATAATAAACTCAAGCCGTCCGAGGCCCACGCCTTCGGCCGGCAAATAATGATGCCGAAACGCCTCATCGCTGGAACCGATATTCAGCATGAGTTTCGTCGGTATTGATTTTTTTGCGTCAATGCGAACATCACGCGTGATATACGGCAAGATACCCCGATACGCCACGCCCGCAGTTCCGTTTGAGCAGTCAATAGTAATATCCTCGCCAGTCCTGATGACATGCGTTGCGATCTTTGCGCCGACAATACACGGAATCCCGAGCTCGCGGGAGATAATGGCGGCGTGGCTGGTCCTACCGCCCTGATCCGTAATAATCCCTGCGGAGGATTTCATAATCGGTTCCCAGTTGGGATCCGTCATACGGGCGACCAGCACTGATCCCTTACGAAATTGCGTCATAGCCGCCGCGTCTTTAATAACCTGCGCCCTGCCCGCGCCAATGCGCATACCCACCGCAATACCCGACACCGCAACCTCGCCTTTTTTTTTGAGCTGGTATTCACGATGCACCGCGTCATTTTTTGACGCATAAATCGTTTCCGGACGCGCCTGCACGATAAACATTTCTCCAGTAATGCCGTCTCGCGCCCATTCAATATCCATGGGCTGGTGCCTTCCGTATTGTTTTGAAAAATAATTTTCAATCTGTACGCCCCATTCTGCGAGCTGAATTATTTCGGCGTCCGCAAGGCAGGGACGAATCCTGTCTTTTGGCGCAATCACCGCCTCGCGCACCGCGCCATTTGCATACACCGCTTTTTTCGATTTCTCTCCGATAGTGCGTCCGATAATCGGCAAAATGTTTCTGGCGCCAAGCAGGGGCTTAAAGACAATATATTCATCCGGAATCACCCTGCCCTGCACGAGCAATTCGCCAAGACCGTATGACGCCTGTATCACGACAACATTTTTAAACCCTGTCTCCGGATCCAATGTAAAAAGCGTGCCAGCCACATCTGTGTCCGAGCGCACCATGCGCTGAACCCCGACTGAGATTGCCATACCATCGCTCGCAAATCCCTTGTCTTTTCTGTATGAAATCGCGCGATCCGTAAAAAGCGATGCCATACAATTTTTAATTGCGTTGATGAGCGCGTCCTCACCCGCAATATACAGAAAACTTTGCATTTGTCCGGCAAACGACGCGTCCGGCAAGTCCTCGCTCGTCGCAGATGAGCGAACCGCGACGAACGGCTGTCTGTTTTTGGCAGTACCAAGAGCGCGATACGCCGCGCGGATTTCTTGTACGAGCGCGGGCGGCAGAGCCGAGCGCATAATCAGGCGCCGGATTGCGATGCCTGATTTCTGCAATGCGCGCGTCCCGCTCGCGCGG
>JBASTK010000018.1:0-3892 GCA_049274855.1 Candidatus Sungiibacteriota bacterium
GGATTTGGCGCGTGCGGAAGAACGCGAACGGACGGATGAAGTGGTTTTGGCAGGACGCCTGCGCCGGGCTGTGGAGCGGTTGAATCCTGATATGGCAGAGGACGTGCGGGAACAGGCCGTAAGACAGGTGCTGGGTCTGCGCAAGGCAAACGTGATAGACAACAACGAGGACTTCCACCGCTTGCTGACCGAGGGCGCGAGCGTGGAGGTGATGGAAAACGGATATTCGCGTGGCAGAGTGGTGCGGATCGTGGACTTTGAGAAGCCAGAGAGTAATGAATATGTCGTAACCAATCAATTCTCGGTGCATGGGGTGAGTGATCGCAGGCCGGACATCGTGCTTTTTGTGAACGGCCTACCGCTTGTGGTGATTGAGCTGAAAAATCCCGAAGATGAAAAGGCGGATGCGTACTCGGCGTACAAGCAGTTGCAAATGTATAAGCAGGAGATTCCCGCGCTTTTTTTCTATAACGCTCTCGTGGTGGCGTCGGACGGACTGGACGCGAAAATGGGCTCTCTCTCCGCGGACTTGGGGAGATTTGCCGAGTGGAGGATGCGCGGAAGCGGGGCAGAGGAGCGGAGAACTGTGCCGCAGATTGAGACGATGATTGCGGGTATGCTGAATAAAGAAACACTGCTTGACCTCGTCCGCAATTTTACGGTGTTTGAAAAAGCGAAACGACAGGACGCGGAGACGGGATTAAGCATCGTGGAGACCATAAAGAAAGTCGCGGCATACCATCAATACTATGCAGTGAACAAAGCGGTCGCGTCCACGCTCCGCGCCGCCGCGGATACGCCCATGCTGGTACGGGAGGAACCCGCGGTTTATGGATTGCCTGACGTGTCCGTACAGACGCCGGGCGACCGGAGAGCGGGCGTCATGTGGCACACGCAAGGATCAGGCAAGTCGCTCTCCATGGTTTTTTATACGGGAAAACTCGTGCGGGAATTGCGCAATCCGACGGTCGTGGTGATTACCGACAGAAACGATCTGGACGATCAACTCTTTGAGACGTTTGCGGCAAGCAGGGGACTTTTGCGCCAGGAACCCGTGCAAGTCAAGAATCGCGCTGAACTGAAAGAAAAGCTGAAGGTCGCGAGCGGCGGCATTGTGTTTACCACGATCCAGAAATTCTTTCCGGATGACGAGAAAGAAGCGTTTGATCTCTTGTCCGAGCGGAGCAATATCGTCGTGGTCGCGGACGAGGCGCACCGGAGCCAGTACGGCTTTCAGGGACGCATCGCCGGAGGCCGTCTGAAGTACGGTTTTGCGAAGTATATACGGGACGCATTGCCCCACGCCACATTTATCGGCTTTACCGGCACGCCGATTGAAAAGAATGACAAATCCACGCCCGCGGTGTTTGGCAACTATATTGACATATACGACATTGAGCAGGCGGTGAAAGACGGCGCCACGGTCCCTATTTTTTATGAAAACCGTCTCGTCCGCGTGCGCCTGAAAGAAGAATATCGCGACGAGCTGGACCAGACCGTGGACGAGGTAACCGAGCGCGACGAGCCGGAAGAGGCGGACAAGGCAAAATCCAAGTGGGCGAGGATTGAGCAGGTGGTGGGACAGCCCACGCGTCTTGCCGCGGTCGCACGCGACATTGTGGAGCACTTTGAAAAGCGTGGCGAAACGCTGGACGCGAAAGCAATGGTAGTCGTGATGAGCCGCAGGATCGCGGTTGCCCTATACGACGAGATCGTGAAGTTGCGCCCGGAGTGGCATGACGACCATTTGGAAAAAGGAAACGTGAAAGTAGTGATGACGACTGCGGCGTCGGATCCGGCGGCGTGGCAGGCGCATCACACGACCAAGGACGAGCGGCGCCGACTCGCGGATCGGCTGAAGGACCCGGCTGATCCTCTAAAACTCGTGATCGTGCGGGACATGTGGCTGACCGGTTTTGACGCGCCGTGCGTAAAGACCATGTATGTGGATAAGCTGATGCAGGGGCACAACCTGATGCAGGCGATCGCGCGGGTAAACCGCGTATACAAGGATATTCGTGGCGGACTAGTCGTTGACTATATCGGCATCGCGCGCGACTTGAAAAAAGCGCTGTCTTTTTATGCCGAGGGCGGCGGCAGGGGGTCGCTGATGTCCGACATCACGGACGCGGCGGCGACCATGCAGGAAAAATTTGAAATCGTGGAGCAGATGTTCGCGGACTTCAATTATCGGCAATATTTTGAGGCGGATACGGGCGGGAAATTAGGACTCATTCTAGAGGCAGAGGAGCATTTGTTTGGCTTGCCGGAGGGGAAAGAGCGGTTTCTTGAGCATGTGAATGTTCTTGCGCGGGCATATGCGCTGGTGGCACCGCGCCAAGAGGCAATGGACATAAAGGAAGCGTTGGCGTTTTTTCAAGCGGTAAAAGCGCGTCTCGCCAAACTTGCAGGACGTCAGCAGGGGAGAGGCGCTGAAGAAATAGAGACGGCGATCCGGCAGATTGTTGACAAGGCGCTTGTCAGCGAGGGCGTGATTGATATTTTTGACGCGGCCGGGATGAAAAGACCCGAGGTTTCTATTTTATCGGAAGAGTTTCTCGGGGAAGTGCGGGGACTGGATCGCAAGAAGCTCGCGCTGGAACTGCTGAAAAATATTTTGATCGGCGAGATTGATAAAGCGCGAAACAAGAATATCGTGCTGGGAAGAAAATTCTCCGAAATGCTGGACAAGGTTCTGAAGCGCTATCACGCGAATATCCTGACCGCGGCCGAGATCATTGAGGAGATGATCAACATCGCGCGCGAATTGCGGGGGGAAGGGGAACGCGGGGCAAAACTCAATCTCACGGAATATGAAATGGCTTTTTACGATGCGCTTGCGGACAACGAAAGCGCCCGCGAAGTGCTGGGCCGCGATAATCTGCGCGACCTCGCGTGCGTACTGGTTGAGAAGGTGAAACAAAACGCCTCTCTTGACTGGACGATTCGGGAAAACGTGCGGGCAAAACTGCGCGTCATGATCAAGCGGACGCTCCACGAGTTTGGCTATCCGCCGGATATGCAAAAACTAGCGACGGAGCTGATTTTGAAGCAAGCGGAATTGCACGCGCGCGACATCTTTAGAGATTGAAAAGACGGATAAAAGTGGTATAGAGCTTAATGATGAGTAATAATAGAAAAAAGGTCTTCGTCGCGATGTCCGGCGGGGTGGATTCTTCGGTGGCGACGACCCTGCTCAAAGAGCAGGGATACGAGGTGATTGGCGCGCATATTAAGATGTGGAGCGATCCGTCCATCCCTTGCAATTTCAAGGAAGATCGGTATGACGCTATGGCCGCGGCGGAGAAAATTGGTATTCCGTTCCAGACATGGGATTTGACCGAAGAATATCGGACTGCGGTCGTGAATTATTTGATCCGCGAGTATGCCGCAGGCCGCACGCCCAATCCCGATGTGATGTGCAATCGCCATATAAAATTTGGCGCGTTTTTGCAGCGGGCTCTGGAGCTCGGCGCGGATTATATTGCGACCGGACACTATGCTCGCTTGGAGCGAGAATTTCCAATTTCCAAATCCCAATCTCCAAACGCAGAAGAAAGAAATCTTGAAAATTATGACATTGAAAATTCATTGAAAATTGTAAATTGTAAATTGAAAATTGCTCATGATAAAAATAAAGACCAGTCATATTTTCTTTGGACGCTGACGCAGGAGCAACTGCGTCATTGTCTGTTCCCGATAGGGGAATATACCAAGCCGGAGGTGCGGGAGATGGCGCGGAAATTCAATTTGCCTACGGCGGAAAAAAAGGACTCGCAGGGTATTTGCTTCATCGGCGAGATTGATCTGAACGCATTTTTGAAGAAACATATCCCGATGAGGCCGGGTCTCATAATGACGACGGGAGGACGCGGAATTGGGAAGCATGAGG
>JBASTK010000019.1:0-1915 GCA_049274855.1 Candidatus Sungiibacteriota bacterium
CCCACGCGCCAGATCGTCAGCGCAGTTACCAGCGATGCCTCATCCGTGACCTGGGAGTCAGTGCCGATGATAATTTTGTAAAACCGCGCGGGCTCGCGGCGGACAAACGCAAGCGTCTCTTCCATCACCTCGTCCAACGCCAATGCGCCGCGGCTCTCGCTGGAAAAAATAGTTTCTTCGGTTATCTTTTCTTCTTTCATCATGGTGATCTCACGAAAACAGGGCACTCTGCACATCCTGCGGGATAGTATAGGTGTCCGGCATCATCTCCGCCCGCGCGATCCGCGCGATCCGGAACATCCGCACATCGCGGCGCAGGTGGCAGTACGCCTGTATCTCGCCGTTTGACTTGATCGCGCGCACCTCAATCACGCGATCTTTCCTAAATCCCGCGCCGTCATTGTCCTGCGCAGAAATATATTCAATGCTCAAGCGCCGCCGCTCGGCAAGCGCGCGATTTACCATCTCGGCAATCGGCACTGCCGCCGGTGCATTCCACGCAACTGGAATGGAGTGTAGTTTATGATCAATAAACGACTCAAAAAGAACATGCCCGCGCTTTTTGCCGTGCTCATACAGATCGCGCGTAAGCCGTACATCATCCAGGCAATATTTCTTTACTTCCTCCACGCGGCCTTGCTTAAACCATTCCAGCGCCTCAAGCCCGTGCCCGGACTTCCCTCTTCCTAATGTAGCTTTTGCCACCGCATCCAGCCCCGCGCGATGCCCGAGAAATCTCTGGGCATCCTCAAAAATATCAGTGACCGCAAGACGGCTAAATGCCGCCATACCCAGATACGGCGCCATCACTGGTATGTCAAAATTGTTGATGTTGAATCCAATAATCCGCTCGGATCGCGCGAGCATCTCGCCAAGCCGCGGCATCTCGTGCTCCTCGAGCGCGACAAACGCATCATCCGCATACGAATAAACGCCCGCCACCGCAACGCCCAAATCGGCAAACCGATCCCGCCCCCCGACATCCTCAAACGATTTTTTCGTCTCCACATCAATCACCAAGGTATCGCGCATGCGGAAATGATATACGAAAACGGATAGAAAATCAAATCTCGCAACATTTGACAATGGGCGCAAGCCTGATCGAGCGACGCCGCGTGCAGGAAGAAGGCGCAACGGGCATGTAAACTGCTTTTCACCGGGAACAAGTCCGGCCCTTTTTGGATTTTTGGTTTTAGTATTGTCATTCCCAACTTGATTGGGAATCCAGTATTATAGGTTTATGAAAACCTACTATGTCTATATCTTGGCAAGCAAAAGAGACGGAACGCTCTACATTGGTGTGACGAATAATCTCCAACGCCGCGTTTCCGAACATCAGCAAGGTCTCGTTGAAGGATTTACGAAAAAGTATCGTGTATATCATCTGGTGTATTACGAAACAACGAGCGATATCAGCGCGGCATTGCAAAGAGAAAAACACCTCAAGAAATGGAATAGGAAGTGGAAACTTGAATTGATTGAGAAAGAGAATCCGGAGTGGAAAGATTTGATAACTGGATTCCCGTTGTCACGGGAATGACAATGCACGAAGAATAAAAAAGTGGGCATCACCTTGAGTGATGCCCGTGATTTAACTAAAATTTTCTGACTCTCCTCACTATGGCTGAGAAGCCATCATAAATAAGTAAGGGTAGTGCGAGTAAGATTACTGCTGCGATTATTTGCAGTTCTACAACAACCGGAAGCTTAGGGAGATTGCCATTATTGTCAAGGAAACACCATTTGGCAGGGTCAAGTTTATGTGGTGTCGTCATAGGGATCCTCCTCACTTGTTGGCTGGAAAGGACGCCATAAATTCCGTTCTGAAGTGCAACTGATTTCGGTACGATGGAGGAATGAAAAACAAAAGAGGATATACGCATCTTGATCAGGCCAAACGAGATCGCATCCAAGC
>JBASTK010000020.1:0-2193 GCA_049274855.1 Candidatus Sungiibacteriota bacterium
CGACGCGGTGCTCGGCAACCCTAATGCACCCGTCACTATGATTGAGTTTAGCGACTTCCAGTGTCCATTCTGTAGGAAGTTCTATAAGGAAACACTTCCACAAATCAAAAAAGAATATATTGCTACCCATTATGGACTACTGCTACTCCAAAACGAAAAAGACCTCTATCGCGTAGGGAAGAGTAAAGACGACTACATGGGTTTCTCGCCTCATCCAATAGAAGCAAATGTTTTATTTTCCAGCGGTCATCCAAGCGCTGGCGGCAATATCGGCTTTCAGAAGTCAGAGGATGGCGGCGTCACATGGAAGAAAGTTGTTGAAGGATTCAGCGGCGAGACCATACGCCATATTGCGTTTAGCCGAAGTATGCCGAATGTCGTGTATGCCCTGACTCACGAAAATTATTAAGTAACAGGTCTAATGTGGCGTGGAAAAAATTGGCAGTGGATGGTAGTATGAAATATCATAGAACTTTTTTGTAAAGCTGTTATGCATAAGAGAATCACTTATATCTTTTTGGCGGTTGTTGTTGTGGGGGTTGTCCTCGGCGGGGTTTATTTTTTGCGCGATAATGGCACGGCACCTGCGGGAGAAATCATATTATTGCAAGGAGAAAAACCGGTGGTAACCGGAGAGGTTCTGGCGGTGCCAGAGGTACTGCCGAAACAGGCATCCGGCTCATCAACACAGGGGATGACTGCGGTACGCGCGGTGCTGAAAACAAATTTTGGCGATATTACTCTTGAAATGTTTCCAAAAGATGCGCCCAAAACTGTGGAGAATTTTATAAAACTTTCCCGCGCGGGATTTTATGACGGCGTAAAATTTCATCGCGTGATCAAGGGATTTATGGCGCAGACCGGGGATCCGAAAAGCAAAGACGATGACTGGTCGGATGACGGCACCGGCGGCCCGGGATATTCTTTTGCGGATGAGATAAACGCGCATAAACTCGTACGCGGGGCTTTTGCGATGGCAAATGCAGGACCGGATACGAACGGAAGCCAGTTTTTCATCGTGACCGCCGCGGCAACCCCATGGCTTGACGGCAAGCACACAGTATTTGGCCGCGTCGTAAGCGGTATGGATATTGTGGACAAAATAGAGAATACGCCCGTAGATAAAGCGCGGGGAGACCATCCCCTGCAAGATATTGTGATCACCGAGGTAGAGATATCGGGATAATGACAATCGCCTATTCGATTAAAAGCCGCCCCGATTTTGTCGGGGCGGCTTTTAAGACCATATATGTGGAATGTTGATTTTTTAAGTGATGTATGGTATGATGAGTAGTATGAAAGGGAAACGGGAAGAATTTGAATTAAGCCAAGTGCGGACGACGCTTGTGATGTTTTTGGAACACTACAATCAAAACATTCCGATAGGATACCCGCGCGCGTCTGCGGCAATGCTGGAGAAATTTCGGGGCGAGCATCCGACGCTTTTTAAGCACGGTAATCAGTGGTCTGTCGCATTGCATCGGAAGCGCGTGATTGACTGGCTTTCCGGCAATCGTAATATAGTGTAGAGGTCTTATGCTGATTGATGATGTTACGATTAAGGTAGAGGCGGGAGACGGCGGCAGGGGCGCCGTTGCTTTTAATAAAAACCTGATGAGTTTGGGTCCTGCGGGTGGTAGCGGCGGCAGCGGCGGTAGTGTTTTTATTGAAGGCGTCTCAGATTTGAACGCATTGAGCCAGTTCAGATATGAAAAAGAGGCGAAGGCGGAGGATGGCGCCCGCGGCGGCTCGCAATTTCGCGACGGCACGGATGGCGCGGACCGCATATTGAAAATACCGGTCGGTACCATTATTCTCAATATCGGAACCGGCAAGACCAGCGAAGTATTGTCGGTCGGTCAGAGGATTCTGCTCGCCCGCGGCGGCAAGGGCGGCCGCGGCAATTTTCATTTTCGGTCTTCCATCAACACGACGCCGCGGGAATTTGAAGAGGGAACGCCCGGAGAGAGATTTACCGCGCGGCTGGAGCTCAAACTCATTGCCGATGTCGGGCTTATCGGCCTGCCCAATGCGGGCAAATCGTCATTGCTCAATGAACTCACTAAGGCAAGCGTCAAAGTCGCCAATTACCCTTTTACGACGCTGGAGCCGAATCTCGGCGCGCACTACGAGCTCATCCTTGCGGACATCCCTGGGCTTATTGAGGGCGCATCCGCTGGCAGGGGACTCGGC
>JBASTK010000021.1:0-1591 GCA_049274855.1 Candidatus Sungiibacteriota bacterium
CTTCTGCGGTGTATTGCTCATATCCCTTGCCATAATCCATATTTTTCATGAGTGTGGTCGGCGCGTTGCGGATGTGCAGGGGGATGGGGAGATTGCCGTGTTCTTTGGCATCTGCCATTGCCGCAAGATACCCATCATACGCTGTTCTGTTTTTAGGCGCCGAGGATAAATAGACGACTCCGTGCGCCAGATTGATGCCTGCCTCCGGGTAGCCGATGATTTCCACGGCGCGAAACACCGCGTTGACAAGGAGGAGCGCATGCGGATCTGCTATGCCGATGTCCTCGCTTGCAAATATCACCATGCGCCGCGCAATAAACTTGGGATCCTCACCCGCTTCAATCATACGCGCCAGATAATACAGCGCCGCATCTGCCTGCGATGCGCGCATGCTTTTTATGAATGCGCTGATGGTATTGTAATGCTCATCGCCTTTTTTGTCATAGCGCAAGTATGCTGACTGAAGCGTGCTTTTGAGATTTTCAATAGTAATATTGGTGTAGAGCTTGTGCGTATTTTCCAGCATTGTAATGGCTTGGCGCGCATCGCCGTGACACATTGCAATCAGCCAGTCGGACGCATCATCCGCAATAGCATATCCGGTGCGGCCGATGATAATGCGCATATCATCATCGTTAAGTTCATTGAGCACAAACACTCGACAGCGCGACAGAAGCGCGGGGATTACCTCAAAGCTCGGATTCTCGGTCGTGGCGCCAATGAGCGTGAGCTTACCCGACTCCACATACGGCAGAAGAAAATCCTGCTGGGCTTTATTAAAGCGATGAATTTCGTCAAGAAAAAGAATCTTGGGGCCGAGGAGACCGGCAGGGGAGTCGACGATTTTGCGTATATCGTCTTTGCCTGCGGAAACCGCGGAGAGTTCGTAATAGTCAGCGTTTAATCCTTTGGCATATATTTTAGCAAGCGTGGTTTTTCCCACGCCCGGCGGCCCCCAGAGGATGAAAGAAAAAAGATGTTTTTTGACAATAGCAACCGCAATCGGCTTGCCAGTACCGACCAAATGCCCCTGCCCCACAAAATCAGCAAGTTTCTCCGGCCGTATTTTTGACGCCAGTGGCTCCATACCGTCCACTATACCTTTATCCCGCCCTTTCTGAAAATCCCGCGTCGCTTGGCGCGGAGGGACCGCAGGAAGATAAGTATTCTTTCCACAGGGTTTAATACCCCGCGGAAAGGGCGGGATTTATTTGTGTACGGCTAACCAGTGGGGCGTATGCGCATCCCATTAAGTTTTGACGCCAAGAAAACTTAATGGGGGATACGCAGATACCGCATCATTCACCAGATTCATTACGGATCAAAGATATTTCCTCCCCCGTCAATGTAGGCGGGAGTGCTGGTGTTGGAGATGGAGGTCTCGTTGTTGGTGAATCGCGTATTGCTGATCGCGGGCGTAGAGCCAGAGAAAAGGAATATGCCATAGAGTGTGGTGTTGGTTGCATCGCGGTGTTCACGGATAAAGGAGTCAGAGATGATAGTGGAGGTGGAGTGCTCCATCCGTATGCCCATATTGGTATTGAACTCAAGAATGGAATGGGAGAACACGATAGACGCGCCCACTATTCGT
>JBASTK010000022.1:0-2465 GCA_049274855.1 Candidatus Sungiibacteriota bacterium
ACGAATAGTGGGCGCGTCTATCGTGTTCTCCCATTCCATTCTTGAGTTCAATACCAATATGGGCATACGGATGGAGCACTCCACCTCCACTATCATCTCTGACTCCTTTATCCGTGAACACCGCGATACAACCAACACCACACTCTATGGCATATTCCTTTTCTCTGGCTCTACGCCCGCGATCAGCAATACGCGATTCACCAACAACGAAACCCCTATCTCGGCAGACGGCACCTCATGGTATAATGATGGCGGAGGGAATGTGTTTGACCCGTAGAATAAAAGTATCATTCTGAAACGATCGTTTCAGAATGATACTTTTATTTGTAGCAGTATTAATAAAAGAATTCATGCGCGCATAGACAATTACCGACAAAGCAGGTAGCGTAGAACTGATGGAAAAAAACATACCGGCGAAGAAATCATTAGGACAGCATTTTCTCCGTTGCGCATGGGTGTCCAATACGCTCATCGCCGCGGTAAAATTGACCAAAAAAGATACCGTGCTTGAAATCGGCCCGGGCACGGGCATTTTGACGCGGCCGCTCGCGGCCGCCGCCAAAGAAGTCATCGCCGTAGAAAAAGATGAGACGCTCGCTCTATCACTAAAAGCCGCATTTAAAAAAGAGGGTATAATAAACGCACAGATTATCGCCGCCGATATTCTGAAAATCCTTTCTCATCTCTCTACCGCCTACCACCTACAACCCACAACCTTCAAGGTTGTTGCCAATATCCCGTATTATCTTACCGGACGGCTCATCCGGCTCCTACTGGAATCACCCGTCAAACCAAGTGTCATCGCGCTCACTATCCAAAAAGAAGTTGCGGAGCGCATGGTCGCCAAACCTCCTCACATGAATCTACTTGCGCTCGGCGTGCAGGCATTCGGTACGGCAAAAATCGTCAAAATAGTGCCTGCAGAATGTTTTTCTCCGCCGCCGAAGGTTGATTCTGCAATTATTGTTATATCGGACATTTCCGATGATTTTTTTACCAAAAATACTATCAGACAAGACGCGTTTTTCAGCATCGCCCGCGCGGGCTTCCACCAAAAAAGGAAAACACTCGCCAACTCATTGGCGAGTGTCACCGGCAGTAAAGAAAAAGCGCTTGCACTCATTCGCGCCGCAGGACTGAAAAATACCAGCCGCCCGGAAGAATTGTCTCTCGCGCAATGGACCGCACTCTCCCATGCCATTACCGCGATTATTGAGGCTAATCCTCAATAATCAATAGACGACTCTCGCAAAATATATACGCCCTACAAACTCGTCCCGACCATAATAATAACCGGACCGCCGGGCGTTAGCTCGTCCGGCGAGCAATAAGTTCCGCGCACTTGCATGCAGGCCGCACCTCCGGAGGCAGTGCCTAACGCCCATGCTCCAGGCGTGAATATCTTATACCAAGTAAAAAGTTGCGATACCCCAAGCTGGTAAATAAAAATTCCACCTCTTGGCGGGCCGATTTTAATGCCTAAATTCAAACTACAAGTACAATAATTAACGACTAAAATCCTGCCGCCAAAAGGAATCATCCCTGCGCCCGCGGCGGCAACCGATACGGGCTGGTACGGCACAAAAAAAGTAAGCGCGAGAATCGCGGCAAACACAAGAAATTTCCCAACATTTTTTGTCACCTCCATGCGTAAAAAATACATTTACTCAAGTATAACACGAATATCCAGGCCACTTATCCCCAAACCGCCCATTACCAAAATTCTCAAGCGATAGCAAAATAATTTTGGTAATGGTGTATTGGGTAAGATATATGGTCTTCGCAAGACCATAATATATCTGTTTATGCGTATTTGGGGAAAAGTAGTGGATTTTTTGTGTAATAAGTGTGCTATAATTGGGGAAATGAAGAGACGATTGCGGTCATTATGGCCAACTTCCCGCAAAGCGAGATTTTTTCTCGTTGTTTTGATTGTGATCGCGGCGATTGTGATAGGTTTTTTATTCCTTCGCACCAAAAAACCGCAACCATCTTTTGACGGCGGGGGCATCGCGCTCAAACTGCGGCAAGACCAGATTGACAAACTTAATCAAGACAGCGACGCAGACGGGCTCAAGGACTGGGAGGAAATCCTTTATCACGCGGATCCGCATAATCCGGATACTGACGGAGACGGCGCGCCGGACGGCGAGGAAGTGAAGCTTGGCCGGGACCCGACAAAGCCCAACACCGCGAAAAGCCCGAAGAAACCGAACGACTACTTCGCCACCGCCGAGCCGCTCACGGACAGCGTAGCACCCGCGCTCGCCGCGCCCAACCTCACCGCGGACTTCACGCGCACATTCCTGCGCGGGCCGCTCGCGCAAATGCTCGCCGGAGATCAACCTAATATTGACACGAAAAATGTAGAGCAATATGCGGACAAATTAAAAGGTGGCTCTGTACTCGCGAATGCGCCACGCTTTACCGCGGCGGATATAAAAATAAGCCCAGCGACCGACGAT
>JBASTK010000023.1:0-2125 GCA_049274855.1 Candidatus Sungiibacteriota bacterium
CGATTTCTATTTCCACTGCTTGTCCTTCGGCGCCGCCCATCACTTGATGGAGTAGTATTTCGCTGTTGGGGAGCGCGAAGCGCTTGCCTTTAGCGCCCGATCCCAGCAGGGTGGCGCCCATGGATGCCGCGATTCCCACGCAGATCGTGGAGACATCCGGCTTTACATACTGCATGGTGTCATAAATCGCAAGTCCCGCAGATACTGATCCGCCCGGGGAATTGATATAGATCTTGATGTCTTTTTTGTCGTCTTCGGATTCTAGAAACAGGAGCTGCGCGATGACGGCGTTTGCCACGACATCCACGATCGGGCCGCCGATAAAAATAATCCGCTCTTTGAGAAGCCGCGAATAGATATCATAAGCCCGCTCCCCGAACTGCGATTTCTCAATCACGGTGGGGATGAGATATTGGTTGGTGAGATGTTGGTGTGTCATAGTTTGATTTTGTCAAGGATGTTACTTACTGCCGTTGCCTCTTTTGAACCTTTCCTCATAAAACCGCTTCTTTTCTTTTGTTCTTCAAATACTACGGTAAATCGGTTAAAGATGCCAGCGCGACCGAGCACTCGCGGAGATGCTTCGTTGTCTAAAAATACAAGAGGGATTTTGATGATTTCCTGACCGAGGCGAATGGTGCATTCGTGTTGCCAGCCGGCGGTAATTCCTCCATTGATCCCGGTGATGGATACGGACCGTCCCTTTTCCGCATTGATGCCAAATACTACCGCATCGGTTTTGGGGAGCGCTGAAATGGTTGCGCCGGAGTCAAGAATGAGAAAGAGAGTAATCCACTCGTTGTCCGGAGCGGGAAAAGAAACTTCTGCCGCAGGGAACACATCCAGCATCCCTCCTTCGCGAAGCGTAATACCATAAGGAAAGATGGCGTTACGAGGCATGGTAAATAACAGAGAGTGTTTTCGGCACCGAGAAAATGCGGATTTCACTAAGCGGTTTGACGGGAGCGATTATCTTTGCGCGCTGGAGGACTTCGCTCAGTGTGCGCCCGGACGCAATAATCCGCCCGCTCGCAATCGCGATCTGCTTCCCGCCGTATTTTTTCACATCAATGACCGGAATATTGTTTTTCTTCATGCATGCATCTTAATCGTTTTTGGGGGATAAGTCAATAAACAAGCCCGCTCCCCGAACTGCGATTTTTCAATCACCGTCGGGATGAGGTATTGATGGAGTGTTTGCTGTGTCATAGGGGAAAGATAGTAAGGCCGCTCACTTTTTTGAAATCGCGGATATTGCGTGTAAGCAAGGTAGAATGAGTGATGATACTTGACGCTGCGATTGCCGCGTCAGCCAGTGGGAGTTTCGCTTCTCGCCGGATTATTGCGGTATACCTCGCGATGGGATAATCAAGATTGACGATGATAATTTGCCGCGTGAAATTATGAAATTTCTCCGCCACGGCGGGCGTCATAAGAGGGTAGGCGAGGAATTCGGCGATCACAATACTGGGAAGATAAAAAACGGCGTGTTGGTTGGCGCGGAAGAAGGTGAGGATATCGATATCTCCGGCGGCATAATAGATTAGGATATTCGTGTCGATCGTAAACATAAAAAATCAAGGCGATATCCGTTGCCATTCTTTTCGTATTTTTTTTTGCCAGCGCACGGGATCAGTGACGGTTTTATTGCGCCATACACCCTCCAGTCCGCGCCATGCGTTTTCATCGCGCCGCACCTCTTGCTGAATAGCCGTTCTTATGGCGGGTTTTTGCTTGAGTATGTTTGTTTGGCTCATAAAGATATAATATCCGTTGTGACGGAATAAATCAATACCCTATTCAGCCCTCGCGAAAAAATTATAGATGGATGCGGCCGCAAATCCTAACACCCAAAAAGCAACTGCCTCGAGGATCGTGCCAAAAATGATATGCGTGAGGCTGGTATCAAATGCGGTTACTTGCAAACGGAGACCGGCAACAAATAAATTCATCGCCCATTCGTAGGAACGCGGGGCAAGGACAACCCAGAGATGAAAAAGCGGATGAAGGATGAGATCAATGAGCGCGAATGTATTGGCGAGCGCAAAGGGTTGCAATGTCAACATAGCCATGTTTTACTGAAAAGGGATAAGTATTACCGTGGATCTTTTCCGCATACCCACAC
>JBASTK010000024.1:0-2956 GCA_049274855.1 Candidatus Sungiibacteriota bacterium
GTGATGATTTTTTTGATGATGGTATCTATTTCGGCGTCAATGAGGGTACGATCCGGCGATTGGAATACGAGATGGAACGCCATGCTCTTTTGCGCGTTCTCGGCGAGCGCGCCATCTTGGAAATAATCAAAAAGATCGGTGTCTGCAAGAAGCTCGCCGCCGGTATTTTCTATCACATTGAGAATCTCCTCGGTTTTGGTTTTCTCCGGCACCACGACCGCGATATCGCGGATAATTGCCGGATATTTTCCAATGGGCTGGTATTCCGCCTCGGTAGTGGCGAGTGCGACCAGTTTCTCCATATCAATCTCCACCGCAGTGATTCGCGCGCGCGCTTTGATATTTTTTAAGATCGCGGGGTGTATCTCGCCGATCACGCCGATTTTCTCATCCCCCACTTTAATTTCCGCCATCCGGTAAGGATGGTAGGTGCCTGATTTCTGATTCTTAATTCTTGATTCCAGCGCGTCATCATACCAGTGATCACTGATGCCGAGCGATTCCAACATCTGCTCCACCGCGCCTTTGAGCAAATAGAACTCTTCCTCGCCGGACGCGCCTTTTTGCGCAATGCATATCGCGATGCCCCGGCGCTCTTCCAAGGGGTCCTTGCGGAAGCTCTTGGCGATGCTGAAGATTCTTATTGCATCAAAATGTTTGAGATTGTCGGTTACAGATATTATGCATGGCAGGAGAACACGCGGGGAAAGATACGTTGTTTCCGGATTCATCGGGTTTTCCAGCGAGATGACTCTGGCGCGGTCAATATTGAATTGATCCAACATCCGATCTCCGGCGAATTCGTAGAGATGGCTTTCGGTAAAGCCCGCTCTGACCAGATGATCGGCTATTCTCCGTTCCCACCACGCCGCGTCATTTTTTGGCGCGGGGACAAGGTGGCTTTCGGGCAGTTTAGACGGTAGCATTTCATACCCGTAGAGCCGCGCTATTTCTTCAATGAGGTCTTCTTCTTCGTGCAAATCTCTGCGTTCGGTAGGTACTTCTATGATCCATGATGTATTGCCAGCGCGTTTTTTAATCTTGAAGCCGAGGCGCATAAATACTTCCTGATGGAAGCGGGGGCCGAGCGGCCTGCCGATAATTTTGTCCGCGTACGCGGGGCGAAAAACGATCTTTTTGGGAAGTGTCTTTTTGGGATATAAATCAATGTATCCTTGCGGGGCGGCTATGACATCTATTTCTCGGAGGAGATCCACGGCTCGCTGAAGAGCTTCGGCAGTTTTGTTCGGGTCGGTTCCTGCGGAATAAATCTTTGCGGCGTCTGATGAAAAATTGAGCGCGCGAGTTGCCCGATAAATCCGCACCGGATCAAACGCCGCGGCCTGCAAGAGGATGCGTTTGGTACTCGCGGATACCGCGGAGTTTTCTCCGCCCATGATCCCTGCAAGATCAATTAATCGCTCGGCATCCTCAATCACGATGGCGCCTCGCGGCAAAGCGTGAATGGTTTCGTCAAGAGTGGTAAGTTTTTCTCCCTCTCTTGATTCGCGTATCGTCATGCGACCGCCATGGATGTTATCAAGATCAAACGCATGCAGCGGCTGTCCCGTCTCAAGCATGATATAGTTGGTGATGTCTATAATCGCGTTGATCGGCCGGAATCCGCAAGTGGTAAGCCGTTCTTGCATCCAGTCCGGAGAAGCGCCGTTTTCTTTCAGATTAAGAACGACCGCCGTATAGCGCGGACATAATGCGGGTTTTTCAATTCTTATTTTTGGCGTCTTCGCTCGTGATTGCGCAACAAAAATGCGTGAAGGTTGATTTTTAATGTTGCGCTTCAGAAGTGCGCTGATCTCTTTTGCCAGTCCGAGATGGTTTCCCGCATCCGAGATGCGGTTCGTGGGTATTTTTGCGTCCAATAAAAAATCATTTCCTATTTTCTGAACTGTCTCCACCTCAAATGCATGCAGGTTCAAAAGCTCCGCGATTTGGGCAGGAGATTCTTTGAGCGGTACTAATGTTTTGATCCAGTTGTAGGAAAATTTCATATACTATGTGGTATAGAAGAAAGCAAATTTATACTCGCGTCTCAATTTTTTGAAGTCAGTAGTATCAAAAGTAAGCACGGCGGTGATATGCTCCGCTTTCATAACGGCAATCGTACTGCAGTCCACGAAGCTGATATTTTTGTCGGCTATCTTATCAAAAATGCCCCAGGTATTTTGATGCAGTGATTCGTCGACATGAGCGATTCGTATCAGAGGATCAGTCATGAGATACCTACCCGCCTCCCGCGCCACGGATTTACCTCTTTTTTGGGAGAGCACGGTTACAATCTCCAGAAAAATAAGGTTGGAGATGATAAGAGGAGAACGCTTTTTTTCTATTGCCGCCGCAATGCCTCGCGCTTGCGCATGGAGGGTGTCGCCGGCATGGAAGAGCGCTACAAAATAATTTGAATCTACGAAAATGCGATTATCATGCTCCATAAAGGTAGGTGTCAAGATGAGACGCAAGGTCTTGCGGAGCACGATCCCCTAACGCATTAATCCGAGTCGCTACAGACAACAAGCTTTCATGTTTGCGTGCCAAAGCGGACTCTCTTTTTGGAGATATGTTTTCACGGATCATGGCACGGATAATTTCAGAAACAGTCGCTTGTCGCCGCACTGCCTCTTTACGCAGAGCGTCCAATTGGCTTTTTTCGAGATAGATTTGTGTTCGGCTCATAACTCTATAATATACATTATGATGTATGTTTGTCAATAAATCAGAACTGGCGTAAAAAACGCAGATCGCCGGAGCGCAGGAGCCGTATGTCAGGGATTTTATATTTGAGGATGGCAATGCGATCCACGCCAATGTCCCAAGCAATTCCTTGCCATTGTTTAGGATCGTAGCCAGCGGCCTTGAATACAGCAGGATGCACCACGCCGCCGGGGAATACTTCTATCCATCCGGATTGTTTGCAGACAGAGCATCCTTTTTGAGCGCA
>JBASTK010000025.1:0-4275 GCA_049274855.1 Candidatus Sungiibacteriota bacterium
ACCTACAACCTACAACCTACAACCTAAAGTCGTGTTCACCGCGCACGGCTGGGGATTTTATGAGGATCGCTCGTTCGCGGCGCGCGCGGCAATTTTTCTCGCGAGCTTTGCCGCGTCTTGGTTTCAAGATGCCCTCATCCTCATCAACACCGCGGATTTTCGTGCGGCAAAAAGATTCATTCCGCGCCGGAAACTCCATCTTATTTTCAATGGCATTGATGATATTGATTTTTTGCCGCGGCCTGCGGCGCGCAATTTTTTTGCACAAAAAATCGTACAACCAATCACCAACAATACCCTCCTTATCGGCGTCATCGCAGAACTCACCAGAAATAAAGGATTGACATATCTCATTGACGCCCTCCATCACCTGTCCCTACAACCTACAAACTACAAACTACAAACTTTCATCATCGGCGAAGGGGAACAGCGCCGCGAACTTGAAACAAAAATAAAAAAATGCGGACTCGAAAAAACAATCACCCTCCTCGGCTTCAACACCGATGCCAGAGCCGCGCTCGCGGGCATTGATATATTCGTCCTCCCTTCTCTTAAAGAAGGTCTGCCGTACGGAGTAATGGAAGCCATGGCCGCCGGGCTTCCAGTCATCGCCACCCGCGTCGGGGGTCTCACGGATCTCATCACCGATAACACAGACGGCCTGCTGGTATCGCCAAAAGATAGCAATGCACTCGCACGCGCCATTACTCTCCTCATACGCGATGCCGACTTGCGTGCACGGCTCGGCATTGCCGCACACGAAAAAATAAAGACAACATTCAGATTCCATGCTATGATGGAGCATACGATTTCACTTTACAGATCTCTTGCACCATAACTTTTCGTAGTGAAATGATGTTTTTTTCGTGCGAAAACAACGAAACGGGAGGAAATGAACACAGCGTATTCATTGACGAGCGGTGAGTTGAATGCGCACGAAAAATCATCATTGTACTAGAAAGGGTTATGGTGCAAGAGGTCTTATGACCATGCCGCGGCGCCGAATCAATAAAAAAATCATCGCTCTGTTCTTGGGCGACCTTACCGCCCTATTCGGAGCGCTGTATACGATATTGCTCCTGCGCTACGCGGGACGCTTATACGACAAGGAACTATCCGAACACTTCATTGCATTCAGCATCATTTTTTTCCTGTGGATCATTTTCCTCGGCTCGTTCGGATTCTACGAACTGCGCTTTGCGAGAAACAAGCGTATCTTCCTCTATCGGCTTCTTCAAGTAATGACAGCAAACACCATTCTTGCCATCGTCATCTTTTATCTCTTCCCATTTTTTACCATTGAGCCGCGAAGAAACCTCTTCCTCATAGCACTGCTCTCCACGGCGTTCATCTTTGTATGGCGTTCGCTTTTCAACCTTCTCATTATCCGCGCCGCATCCGCACGGGTGCTGTTTCTCGGTATTAATACCGAGACCATAGCGCTCGCTGATTATTTGCTGTCCCATCCGCAACTGGGACAACGCCCCGTAGGATTCGTATCCGCAGAAGGAACAGTGGCTCCCGCCTCACTCCCTCCGCTCCCTCATCTCGTGCTTGACCCCGCGCGTTTTGCGCACACGGTCCGCGACCTAAAAGTTGAAATGGTCATCGTCTCTCCGGAAATGAAAGGCGACCGTACCGTACTCAAAGCCCTTTTTGGCATCATCCCCGCCGGAGTGGCAACCATTGATTTCGCGCCGTTCCACGAAATGCTTACTGGAAAAATCCCACTCTCGCTCATCGGCGAGGCGTGGTTTCTAGAAAACCTCATCGGCATCAAAAAACGCAGTTATGAGTTTGCTAAACGCGGCATTGATATACTATTAGCAATAATACTAGGCGCCTTCGGCGCAATAACCCTTCCATTCGTAGCGCTCGCTATTGTCATAGAATCGCCGGGTCCGGTCTTCTTCCGCCAGCAACGAGTCGGAAGAAACAGCAAAATCATCACACTCTTAAAATACCGCTCCACGCACCGCACTACCGCACCCGCCACCCAAACAGAACGCACCAAAGAAGAAAGCGGCGTATATACACGCGCGGGGAAAATACTGCGTGCAAGCTATATTGACGAAATCCCACAAATCATCAATATCCTCAAAGGCGAGATGTCATTTGTCGGACCGCGGCCGGAGCGGCCGGAATATGTCGCCGAGCTAAAAGAAAAAGTGCCATTTTATGAAATACGCTTGCTGGTCCCGCCCGGCATCAGCGGATGGGCGCAGATTAATATGCAAGATGATGCCGCAGTTGAGGACGCGCCGGAAAAAATGCAGTATGACCTCTACTATGTTAAAAACCGCTCTTTCCTGCTGGATCTGCTCATTATGCTCCGCACGATTTTTACCCTCCTGCGCCGCGAAGGCAGATAACCCTATGAGACCAGGTCTCATAGGAATTTCTAAGACGGATAACCCGCTTATTTATGCAAAAAATTTCCTTCCAAGATGTCTCTGTACGCAGAAAGCCCACGCTCCATTCGCGCGCGCACGCGCTTGCCGATGACCTGTCGCGGGAGATGCGCGAACCCAAACGCTTTGCCGCGTATCTGGGTATTGCCCTGCATTACTATGAATCGGATCTTCGCGCCCTCGCGCGGCGCGTACGCGAGAAAGAAGACCTGCCGTCTGATGCACGCGGCAAATATTTTTTTGCGGCACTCCGCGGCCTGCCCCGTACAGCTTCTGCAAAGATTGTACGGGACTTGATGCCGACCCCGGCGGCTAAAAAGAAAAAGAAACGCTCCGTCAAAAATAAAAAGAGTAAAGTAAAAAAGCGCAATGCAAAAAGGAAAAGCGACACAGCCGCACGCAATCGTAAAAGAACCGCATAAGGTACTGCGGGAAAAAGCCGCGGAACTGCTCATCCGCGATATTGCGGCGCCAAAAGTCCAGCGCCTCATTGCCGCAATGCAGGCAACGCTTGCCGCCACGCCCGACGGCGTGGGATTAGCAGCGCCGCAGATCGGAGAATCGCTCCGCATCTTCATCGTCTCCGAAGAAGCCGAAGAAATTGATCGTTCCGGTGCCGAGATTGCCCGCGCTGGGCTGCCGTACCGGTGCCGAAATTGCCGGAGGTTGCGCAACACGGCACCCATGGAACAATGTCCAAAATGTACTGTGCCGCCGAGCGAAAGCAATCTCGGCAACGGGACACGGGAGCGATACTATGAAAAACGTCCGTGGCACTATTATGTATTTATCAACCCCGTGTTAAAAAATCACTCGCGCCGCATGATACCAGGCCCAGAGGGATGCCTCTCTGTGCCCGGCACATTCGGCGAAGTCAGCCGATATGAAAAACTCACCATTGAGGCATACGACGAACGCGGCAAAAAATTCATCCGCAACTGCTCCCGCTTTTTTGCTCGCGTGATCCAGCACGAACTTGACCATCTAGGGGGAATTTTGTTTATAGACAAAGCAGAAGATCTGATGGAAATACCGGAAAAATCCGAGGCAAAAAAATGAAGCCAAAAACGCGCATTCTTTTTTTGGGGACGCCGGAATTTGCTCTGCCCGCACTGCAGGCGCTGATTGACGCTGGTTATTTAATTGTCGGCGTGGTCACCCAACCGGATGAACCGATCGGACGAAAACAAGTACTGACTCCCCCGCCGGTTAAAGTCCTCGCCGAGCAATACGACATTCCGGTATTCCAACCGCTTCGACTTGACGCGCGGGATTTTGCGGACAAAATCCCGCGACCGGATTTGTTTATCGTTGCCGCGTACGGAAAAATAATTCCCAAAGCAATTTTGGATATACCGCGGTTCGGAGTAATCAATATCCACCCATCGCTCCTGCCGCGATGGCGCGGACCATCGCCGATTCAAGCGGCGATTCTCGCGGGTGATGCCGCGACCGGTGTAACCATTATGAAAATAGACGAGCAAATGGATCATGGAGCGTTGATCGCAAATTACAAATTACAAATTACAAATTACAAAACCACTTATCTTGAATTACATAATCAGCTTGCTGAAGCTGGAGCAAAACTTTTGATTGAAATCCTACCGCGATGGGTTGCGGGCGAGATCGCGCCGATAGCGCAGGATGAGACACACGCGACCTATTGCAAACTACTTACCAAAAACAGCGGCAGGATTGATTGGGGGAAACCGGCGGAAGAAATAGAGCGGATGATCCGCGCATATCACCCGTGGCCCGGCACATGGACAATCTGGAAAACAGAGGTCGGAGACCGGAGAATCCGGATTGAGGAGGCGGATGCTGTGGATGCAGTACCGCCCCCACACCCAATTTGGTGTGGGGG
>JBASTK010000026.1:0-2467 GCA_049274855.1 Candidatus Sungiibacteriota bacterium
TGCGCCAGATCATGCCCCCACAGTCCGCCTTGCACCGTCGCAAAAGCGAGCATGAGCAGATTGAGGTATTGGAGCAGGGGATTACGAAGGGTTATGAGAAAATAAAAGCCGAGACCAAGAATGCCGAGTATCAAAATCGCAGTAAGCCAATAGTAGCCGGGATGTTTTTCTAAAAGCCCGGCTGAAAGGACGCGGTCGCGGAGTATGCGGTAGGAGTTTTCTTTTTGAGAGTAGGGAATAGTTACTGACATAAATATCTTTATTTTTATCTATCATAACAAAATTAAAACCCCGCGTATACGGAGTTTTGATTTTGAGCTTATTTCAAATGTGCGGCCAGCGAGAATCGAACTCACGCCTGCTCGTTGGCAACGAGCCGTCCTGCCACTAAACTATGGCCGCAAAATAGATGCCGCGGGGCAGAATCGAACTGCCTACGCCAGCCTCTTCCGAAGCTATGTGGACTATCTCATCATCCGACCGCACGACGCGCGGTGTAGGAGTTGGGCGCTGATGCGGGGTTATTGTTGGGACTCACCCGCTAGTCTCTACGCCTTCCGGAAAACCTCCGCCGACTGACGGATCCCTTTCCGGCTTGGTTCGGGATTGTTTTATCCGTAAAGATAAAGTTTTCCCCGAGTTCACCCAATTTTTCTCAATCTCGATTCCTCGAGATGGCCCCAAAGATTATGGTTTTAGGGCTGCGCTCTACCAATGAGCTACCGCGGCTTATCTTGGGATTATAGCAGGATTTATTTTTTATGCAACAAATGAAAAAACGCGCGCCTGCAGGCACGCGTTTTTTCAAGCATAGGGTTTATCTAAACTCATATGTCACGCCGACCGAAGCGCGGATTTCTTGCTCACCGGGCTGGATAGGCGGGGCGGAAGACGCGGCTTTGAGCATCATAGGACCCGCACCTTCATACATTAGTGGCGGGGGTGTGTCGGTGTTGTCATAATAGCCGATGATACGTACCAGCCGTACACCGAGTGCCTGCGCGATTTGACTTGCTTTGACGCGGGCGTCCGCGATGGCGCGGGTATGTGCCTCGGCTTTTGCCGCGTCCTCATCGTCCACGCGAAACGCAAGAGAGCCGACTTCGTTGGCGCCCGCGTTCGTCACGCCATCAATCAGCGCATCAGCGCGAGTAAGATCGCGTACTTTTATTTCAATCGTATTACGGATTTCATACGAAGTGATTTCGGGTGGTTTTTGGGGTGGGCAGGGGAATGCAGAGCAGGGCGGTATATTAAAATATTGGTATTGCGGCGAGATGTTATAAGCGATGGTTCTGATATCTTTTTCCGCAACGCCGCGCTGTTTTAGAAAATCAATAATGGCGTTGGCACGGGCGCTGTTTTGTGCCTGCGCGTCGCTGATTTTTTTGGATTGCGTGACGACGCTTGCGGTAAATACCGCGGTGTCGGGACGCACGGACACCTTGCCGTCACCCGTAACGCCGATTTGCAGATTGGACGTGCTGCTATACGCCGTGGTCCAGCCAGAGATGATATATGAATACGCAAATGCGCCTGCGCTTGCGACCAGCCCCGCGAGGAGCATGAGTGCCAGCACTTGTACGAGTCGTCTGCCTTCATCAGGCATATCCTGATACCAATTATTATTTGTTGAGTTTATCATGTCCCCAGTATACTATACTGCAGGAAATTATGCACATTCAAATGTTATTAGCAAGTATCAAGTATATGGGGAGACCCTCACTACTTCATTGTCTTGTAGATGCGTACGCCGTCAGCGTCATACACTTTTTCCATATTTTTCAGCGGCTTGATGGAACCGATGAGTTCTTCGCGCGGTCCTGTTAGGAGATAATCCATTTGCGTGGCGATGTCTTCTATCTTTTTTTCCGCGCGCATTTGCTCATAGGCGGTTGTCGTCCGTTGCGCGACATCGCTCGGGAGGTGACGCTGGGAATTGGCGTCATTGCGAAATGTGGCATCAAATGTGTTGTCGCCGTATTCATTGAGAAATAAATAAAAGATCAAGTTCTTGTCTTCCATGAGCGTAGAGAATTTTTCTTCCGATACATTAAAAATCGCGCTGGTTTCCATAAATCGTTTCCATATTTTTTTATCTCCTGCCGTGGTGTGGAGACCGTTGAGGAGAAATGTTCTCTGCGGCGTATAGAGCGCTAATTCGTTGTTGGTTTCGTACGCAATACTGGCGATGAGCGCCTTCTTTGGCGCGTATTGCGTCAGCCAGCTGTATGCCGCGACATACGGTTGGTCCACGACATAATAGTGGGCGTTTTTTACGCTATAATAATATTGCGAGGCGAGGGATCGCCAAAAAATGAACCCTGTTGCCAATACAACGGCAACGACGCCGTAGGCAAGGATGCGCGGCGCGATAAAGCGCTTTGCTCCCCAGTACCCACCGGTAAGCATCGCAAGCGCAATTGGCAGAAATGATACTCGGTACCAATGATCAGGGTGAGGATTA
>JBASTK010000027.1:0-6527 GCA_049274855.1 Candidatus Sungiibacteriota bacterium
GCCTAATCTCGTGGAGGTACAGCTCAATTCCTACCAATGGTTTTTTGATAAAGGATTGCGCGAGCTTTTTGATGAGGTCTTTCCGGTAATGGATTTCAGCGAGAAAGAGTTTTCGCTTGCGTTCGTCAATTTTTATCTTGACGAGCCGAAATTTACCGAAGAGGAAGCGCGCTCGCGTAATCTCTCATTTGAGGCGCCTCTGCGCATCCGCGCGCGCTTGACTAACCGGCGCACTAAGGAAGTCAAAGAGCAGGAGATTTATCTCGGCGATTTTCCGATTATGACGCCGCGCGGCACTTTTATCGGAAACGGCGTAGAGCGGGTTGTGGTGTCCCAGCTTATCCGTTCGTCCGGAGTATATTTCACGACATCTCTTGTCCGTGGCAAGCGATATTTTGGCGCGAAGATTATCCCTAATCGGGGAGCATGGCTTGAATTTGAAACCGATGCGGACGGCGCAATATATGTTAAAATTGACCGCAAGCGCAAAATTGCGGCGAGTGCTCTCCTGAAAGTGTTTGGTATGACAAGCCAAGCGGATATTTTAAGCAAACTATCGGACATTGATACCGGAGAGGTGTCCTTTGCAAAAAAGACATTGGAAAAAGATCCGACAGAGAATCAAAGCAGTGCCTTTGTTGAGATGTATAAACGGATCCGGCCGGGCGATTTGGCTACTGCGGATAATGCGCGATCTTTGATTACTGCGATGTTTAGCAGTGAGCGGTATGATCTCGGAGAGGTTGGCAGATACAAATTTATCCAGCGATTGGGCGTACCGCTACCGAAGTTGCCCGACGTTGAGGCAAGTCACCCGCGGGACAATGTCTCAAAGGCACTGCAAGGCAAAGCCAAAGGCAATATCGGCAGTGGAACGGCAACTTCGGTAGCGGTACATGGGATCGGTACCCGCGTACTCTCGGTGAATGATATTGTCGGAGTTTTGCGCGAGATTATTCGGCTCAATAATATCGGGAGTGCACTGGCGGACGATATTGATCACTTGGGCAATCGGCGGGTGCGCGGCGTGGGAGAATTGCTGCAAAATAAGCTGAGGGTGGGGGTGAGCAGGATGGTGCGCATTATCCGCGACCGTATGTCTACGCTTGATCCGGAAACATTGACGCCAGCACAACTCATCAATGCGCGGCCGTTTATGGCGTCGGTTAAAGAATTTTTTACCTCGTCTCAGCTCTCGCAATTTATGGATCAGGTAAATCCATTGTCAGAACTTGAGCACAAGCGCCGCTTGTCTGCTATGGGCCCGGGGGGATTACAAAGGGAGCGTGCAGGATTTGAAGTGCGCGATGTGCATCCGTCCCACTATGGGAGGATTTGTCCGATTCAAACACCAGAAGGTCCGAATATCGGACTTGTCGGACATTTGGCGTGTCACGCCCGACTGAATGATCTTGGACTTATTGAGACGCCATATATTAAAGTAAAAGACAATCGCATTACCGGAGAAGTTGTTTATTTGGATGCGTCAGTAGAGGTAAAATATAATATCGCGCACGCGGGTATCCGCATAGATGAGCATGGTCTGATGCTGGATGATGAGGTGGAGGCGCGGGTGCACGGTAATCCATCGGTGGTGCAACGGGAAGAAGTGGATTTTATAGATGTATCTCCTCAGCAGTGCATTAGCATTGCCACCAGTTTGATTCCATTTTTGGAGCACAATGACGCGAATCGCGCGATGATGGGTTCTAATATGCAACGGCAGGCCGTGCCATGCATCCGCGCGCGCGCGCCGGTCGTAGGCACCGGCATGGAGGTGCGCGCGGCGCATGATTCCGGCCGCGTGATTCTTGCCGAAGAAGAAGGGGTCGTGGAGCAGGTGGACGGGCGGGGGATTACAGTGAAAGAAAAAACAGGGAAAATGAAAAATTATTCATTTGTTTCTTTTTTGCGCACCAATGCGTTTACCGCAATCCGCCAGAAACCAATAGTAGTAAAAGGGGCAAAAGTAAAAAAGGGCGATGTGCTCGCTGATAGTTCATCCACAGAAAATGGCGAGTTAGCTTTGGGACAAAATATCCGCGTGGCATTCTTGTCGTGGTTTGGCGCCAATTACGAAGACGCGATTATTATTTCCGAGAAATTATTGAAGGAGGATCGCTATACTTCTATCCACATTGAGGATTTTACCTGTGATGTGCGGGATACAAAATTGGGTCCTGAGGTGACAACTCCGGATATTCCGAATGTCGGCGAGGAAAAATTGAAGAATCTTGATGAGGATGGCGTGGTGCGCATTGGGGCTGAGGTGCGATCGGGCGATATTTTGGTAGGTAAAATTACTCCGAAAGGCGAATCGGATCTGACGCCGGAGGAAAAACTTTTACGGGCGATTTTTGGAGAGAAAGCGCGCGAGGTCAAAGATACTTCTCTGCGCCTCGCGCACGGCAAACGGGGGCGCGTGGTCGCAGTGCGCGAGTTTTCGCGCGAGCGCGGCGATAAGCTGGAGGCAGGCGTGATCAAGCGGATACAGGTGGATGTGGCGCAATTGCGCAAGATCGCGGTGGGCGACAAGCTCGCCGGCAGGCACGGCAACAAGGGCGTGATTTCCAAAATCTTGCCCGAAGAAGATATGCCGCATTTGGAAGACGGCACGCCGGTGGAAATGATTTTGAATCCGATGGGTGTTGCGTCTCGTATGAATCTCGGACAGATTTATGAGACGCATTTGGGATGGGCCGCGGAGCGGCTTGGGTATCATGCGCGGACCCCTGCATTAGCAGGATTTACCGAGGAGGAAATCAAGAGCGAGCTGGTACGCGCCGGATTGCCGGAAGACGGGAAGGTATGGCTTTATGACGGAAGAACGGGCGATAAGTTTTTGAACAAAGTAACTGTGGGCACGATGTATGTATTGAAGCTGAATCACTTGGTGGAAGACAAAATCCACATGCGCTCTATTGGGCCATACTCGCTGATTACTCAACAGCCGCTCGGCGGCAAGGCGCAATTCGGCGGGCAGAGATTTGGCGAGATGGAAGTATGGGCGCTGGAAGGATACGGCGCGGCGCATACTTTGCAGGAAATGCTGACAATTAAGTCGGACGATGTTTTGGGACGCGCGGCGACTTATGAGGCAATTATCAACGGCGAACGGATCAAGAGCCCCAATATCCCTGCGTCATTTAATGTGCTGGTGAATGAGCTGAAAGCCCTTGCGCTGGATGTATCGCTGGTGCAAAAACAGGAGGAGCCAGAATTAAAGGAAGAAAAACCAGTGATATCGGCCATGAAGGGCGCAGTGAAGCCCGCGCGCGAGAGACAAAAAGTGAAGTAGTTCTGCTCCCGTCCGCCGTTTTGTGCAGGGTTGCGGCATGGGCAAATGCTACTTGCGCGTTCGGGCGGAACACCGAGGGTTCCCCCTGAACGCGCGAGGACAATTTGTCCAGAGACGGGGCGTCCCGCTTTGCGGGAACGCCTCGCGTCTGGCAACCGCAACCCTGCACGAAACGGCGATTGGGGAGCGAGAAAACTATCGTGAAAAATCAAGAATCATTTAAATAAATTATTATGCCAGAACCATCTACATCCATTCTCACCACGGATTTTGTGGCGATTTCGCTCAAGCTCGCGTCTCCGGAGGAGATTGTCTCCTGGGGACACGGCGAGGTGACGAAGCCCGAAACCATCAATTACCGGACGGGTAAGCCTGAGCGCGACGGCTTGTTTGACGAGCGCATTTTCGGGCCAACCAAGGACTGGGAATGCTATTGCGGAAAGTACCGCCGCATCCGCTACAAGGGCGTCGTGTGCGACAATTGCGGGGTGGAGGTGACGCGCGAAATAGTGCGCCGCTAACGGATGGGGTGGATTAAACTTGCCTCGCCAGTGAGTCATATTTGGTTTCTCCGCGGCGTGCCGTCCAAGATCGGACTTTTGCTTGATATGTCCATCAGTAATCTGGAAAAAGTGATTTACTTTGCCGGATATATTGTAACAAAAATAGATGAAAAAGCGCGAATGCATGCACTGGAAGAAATAGATCGCGAATTCAAGGCAAAAGCAAAAGGACTGAACGAGGATGAAGCGGCGGAGCTGAAATCAGCGCGGGACGCGGCGCGGGACGAGATAAGAAAACTCGAAGTGCATCAGGTGCTTTCTGAAATAGAGTATCACCGCATTAGTAAAAAATTCGGCGAAGTGTTTGAGGCCGCGATTGGCGCTGAAGCGATTCGTACGATTCTGGAACAGATGGATCTGCCTGCCCTCCGCGCATCCATTGAGGCGGATATGCTAAATCAGACGCCGATTGCGCGCAAAAAATCCCAGCGGCGATTACAGACGATCAATGGCATGATTCGCGCGGGAGTGCGTCCGGCATGGATGTTTTTGACGGTGATTCCTGTTATTCCGCCAGATCTGCGGCCAATGGTACAATTGGACGGCGGACGATACGCGACTTCTGATCTCAATGATCTCTATCGGCGCGTGATTAACCGCAATAATCGTCTCAAGCGATTATTTGAATTGCACGCGCCGGATGTCATCACGCGCAATGAGCGGCGTATGTTGCAGGAAGCGGTGGATGCGCTGATTGATAATTCCATTCGCCGCGGGTCGGCGCCGGCGGCATCGCAAGTCCAGCGCCGGCCGTTGAAATCGGTTGCGGATATTCTCAAAGGCAAGCAGGGGAGATTTAGGCAAAATCTTCTCGGCAAGCGCGTGGATTATTCCGGCCGTTCCGTGATTGTCGTGGGGCCCGATCTGGAACTTCATCAGTGCGGTTTGCCGAAAAAAATGGCGCTGGAACTTTTTAAGCCCTTTGTCATCCGTAAATTGATTGAGCAGGAAGCCGCGCACAATATCCGCGGCGCCGGGAAATTGATTGAGGATCAGAATCCGCAGGTATGGGCGGCGCTTGAGGAAGTCATCGCTGGCCGCGCTGTATTACTGAACCGCGCGCCGACCCTGCATCGTCTCGGGATTCAGGCGTTTTATCCGGTATTGATTGAGGGGGATGCAATCCAATTGCATCCGCTTGTTTGTCCGGCGTTCAACGCGGATTTTGACGGCGACCAGATGGCGGTGCATCTGCCGCTGACTGATGAAGCACAGCGCGAGGCGCAGGAGATTATGCTCGCGTCAAAAAATCTTCTTAAACCTGCGACCGGAGACCCCATTATGAATCCGACTCAGGACATTGTGCTTGGCTGTTATTTTGCCAACAATATCCGCGATGGATTAAAGGGCGATGGGAAAATATTTGCATCAGAAGATGATGCTCTGCTTGCGTATGATTTTGACGCGGTGGATATGCAGGCACGCATCCGCGTGCGCGTCCCGCTGCAGAAATTGGCGGGTCTCGCTACAGATATTGCCCGTGATCAGCAGCAAGGTACTTTCGGGACAATGTCCCACGGGTATCGTGCGCTCAACGAGCCGCAACATCGGCAGCGGGACAGCAACATCGGGCAACACTCGGTATTGGTTGAAACCAGTATCGGCAGGATTTTATTCAACCGCGTTCTGCCGGATGACTTTCCTTATGTAAATCAGGAAATGAAAAACCGCGATCTTGCAGATGTCGTTGCCCGCATTATCAAGCGCTATGGCATTGCAGGCACCCCGCCCATCTTGAATCGCATCAAGCGATTCGGTTTTGAGTCAGCGACAAAGTCAGGCATTTCATGGGGCATCGGTGATCTTAAAATACCGCACGAGAAACCGGCACTCATCAAAGATGCACACAAGGAAGTTGCCGTAATTATGGATCATTATCAGCGGGGACTGCTTACCGATCTTGAACGCTACAATCGTATTGTTGAAGTATGGCAGGAGGTGGTGGACAAGATTACGAAGCTCGTGCCGGCGGCACTGGATCAGGAATCTTCGGTGTATACGATGGTGGATTCTCGCGCGCGCGGATCATGGACGCAAATCCGTCAGATGTCCGGTATGAAAGGACTCGTGGTTAATCCGGCATCGCGTATTATTGAATTGCCGGTGCTCTCGTCTTACAAAGAAGGACTCAATGCGCTGGAATATTTTATTTCTACGCACGGCGCGCGCAAGGGCACGGCGGATACTGCGTTGCGTACCTCAGCCGCAGGGTATTTGACTCGCCGGCTCGTAGATGTGGGGCAGGATGTGATTGTGATTGATAGTGATTGTAAGTCGAAAGAAGGCCGCGAGATTACCAAGCAGGGAAGCGATGAAATGAATAAAACAATCGGCGTCCGCGCATTTAGCAGGATACTCTTTGAAGATGCGCGCGATTCCGAAGGCAAGATCGTGATCAAAGCCGGCGCAATGATTGGTCAGGATGAGGTACGCCTTATCAATGAAAAGAATATTGAACGCGTTGTCGTGCGTTCTCCGCTTACTTGTAGATCTTTGCGCGGCGTATGCCAGCAGTGCTATGGGTTTGATCTTGGTAATAATGAAATGATAAAAAAGGGCGAGGCGGTTGGCATTATCGCGGCGCAAGCCATTGGCGAGCCGGGAACACAGCTGACGATGCGTACCTTCCATGTCGGCGGCGTAGCAGGATCGAGCGACATTACGAC
>JBASTK010000028.1:0-3457 GCA_049274855.1 Candidatus Sungiibacteriota bacterium
AAACAGCGCAGAGGTGCGGATACAATCAGAAGATTGGGCTTGGATATTGTCAAATTCCTCCGTGCCAACCCGATGCTGGCACGGGAAACCGATTTTTCATCTACCCAGATCGCAACGGAAACTGCGGAGACATTAACAAAACTTGGTCGTACTATTAACGCAAAAGAGGCCGCGCAACGACTCGCATGGAAGCGAGTACGGGATCTTAGCGGTATGGATCTTGGTATTCTTGAAACCGATCTTGCGAAAGAACAAATGCTGGAATTTGCAAAGCCCTCAAACTTGAGCGAGCTTATGCGCATCAACCCCGCACGAGGTCGCGAGTTGAATAACTTCCTTACGGTGGAGCCTACACGGATGCACGACATGCTCAACCGCATGGATGAAGGGGCAATCAGATATTTCCGAGGCACTGTAGCTGGAGAACTGGGCTGGCAATTGCCTTCACAAATACCACCAATCATCGCCGCATCTCCGACTCCTCCCGCATCCATAGCCACCGGAGCATATAGATTTATACCGAGAGTAAACGGCGGTACGGCTAGTTTTTGGACAGTAGCCGGTGCTCTGCCTCCGGGCTTGAGGATTGACACGGCAACCGGAGAAATCGATGGTGTTCCGACAACTCAAGGAACTTATACATTTAGCATGGAGGCCGTAGATGCTGGCACAGGCATGGTGTCGCCGCCGCGATCATTTACTATTGAGGTAAAACCATAGGATATGCCCACCTACATCACACAACAACTTGAAGTACTACGCGAGAAAATCCCCGCGGTGATGGGGGGCGTGCTGGTTGGCGCGGAGGCGCGGCGCCAAGATACCACGAACGGCGTCCCGATATATCGGGACGCCGCGGACAACCAAAAAGCCGCACAAAATGCGGCTTCCTTGGGAGTTTCCAGCACAATGCAGGACTCGGGCTTGTCAACCTATTCTTATTATAGCCGGCTTAAAAAAAATGTCAAGCGTCCTACAAGAAATATCCATGAAGCCGTGGAGGTGGGGGGAGTTGCACCCCCGGACTCTTGGATGACAAACCCGAGCCCGCACTGCGCCACCCCCACGGCATTTCAATTTTATCACGATCCGCAACCGTCACCAAACAGAATAAATTAACGCACTATGCCAAAATACACCAAAGAACAACTTGAAGCGCAGTACGAGAAACTTCCCGATGTTTTGAAGGATGCTATTTTCAGCGTGGAGATTGCGGAGAAAATGTTTGAGCTCGGCAAAAAGCACGGACTCACGATGGAGAAGACAGGATTTGCAGCAGAAGAGACAGGATTTGTGATTCTGGGACTTTTGCCGCCGCGGGAATTTGCCGCCTCGCTCGCCAGTCGTCTGGATATTGATAAAGAAAAGTCGCTCGCGCTTGCCAGCGACATCAATCATCAAGTTTTCTTTCCACTCCGCGAAGCGCTCAAAGACGCGCATCAGATAGAAGTAGGGGAGAGCGTGATCCAAAACAAAGAAGTTATGCCGCGACTACCTGATACGCCGATGAATCCGGCGTCAAAAAAACCGGAGATGATAAAGCCGCCTACACCGACCCCTACCGCGCCGGCAGATAGCAAAAATATAGTTCCTAATCCTGCGCCGATTACCAAGCCCACGCCTGCGCCAATCATGCTTGCGCCGCTTCTGCCTGTGTCTCCACCAAATGCCGCGCCGCCTATCGCTCAAAAACCAATTTTTGAAAAGGGACCAGAGGCGCAAAAAACGCCGGAATTAAAGAAGCCGCCCGAAGCGCAAAAATCAGCAGAGCCAAAAAAACCGCCGCCTATTATCCTGCGCCCGAAATTCGCTGATGATCTGCAAAAAGAAATCGCGCCGTTGATCGGCGATATATCTCCATCAGCGCTGCCAAGATTCATCACGCGGGAGCAGACCGAAAAAATAGTCGCGGAAAAACTCGCAGGGCAAGCTGTTCCTATTATACCGCCATTGAACTCTCTCCCTGCTGATGGGGATCAAAAATCCGGCATAATAAACGAAGACGAAATGCCAAAAATACCCCCGACAATACCCGCGCTTCCGCCAGCAGGCGGACTCACAAACCCCATCACCCTTGTACCGCTTGCCGGAATGCCTCCGTCACCGCCGCCGCTCGGCACCGCAAAAGTCCCGGCGCTGGATCTTCGCAACGCGCCGAAACCGCCACCGTTAAAAACCTACGACGGATTTGATCCCTATAAAGAACCTGTAGAATAAGCTTGTAGTTTGTGGCTGGTAGCTTGTAGGATAAAAAATATTTAATGACTACTGCATCTATTAAAACATATAAGGACCTGATTGTAAAGATGCTACCCTTTGGAAAATTATTAGCTTTCCAAGAAACTGATGACATCCTTAACCAGACGATGCGTATGTTAAATAAGATGATCGCATCCCTACAAGCTACCAGCTAATTCCTACAAACTTGATATGAGACAATTCCAAGTGCCGCAATTTATTATGATTGAAGACAAGGTGATCGGCCCGTTCACGATTAAGCAGTTTTTGTATTTGGCGGGGGGTGCTGCCATCATCTTTCTTACAAATTATTTTTTCCAGCTTATTATCGTAATACCGGTAGCCATCCTAATAGGATCTCTCGCCGGATCCCTCGCGTTTCTCAAAATCAACGAGCAGCCATTTCCCGCCACACTCAAACACGCGCTACTCTATGCGCTACGCCCCCGCCTATTTCTATGGAAAAAAGAAACCGCGGCAAAAAAATCTCCTCGTCCAACGGATAAAAAAGCTGAAAATGTGGTATCATCAATCCCAAAGATCTCCCAGTCAAAATTAAACGACCTTGCGTGGAGCTTGGATATCAGTCAACGATTAAAAAAATAAAGTTTGTAGTTTGTAGTTTGTAGTTTGTAGTGATCGCTCTACCAGCTACTAGCTAATTCCTACAAGTTTATGCATGCCAACCGCCGCCCCCGCACAACAATTTCTCGCGATTGACGCGATTCGCGAAGATACGCTCGTCCTCAAAGACGGGTCTCTGCGCGTGGTGCTGATGTGCTCTTCTTTTAATTTTGCGCTCAAATCAACCGACGAGCAGGATGCCGTCATCTTCCAGTATCAAAACTTTCTTAACGCGCTGGATTTCCCGATCCAATTCGTTATCCATTCACGGCGTCTTAATATTGAACCCTACCTTGCCTCTCTTGTTGAACGACAAAAAGAGGAGACCTCCGACCTATTAAAAATACAGATAGAAGAATACACTGACTTTATTAAGACATTTGTGGATGCGACTAATATCATGTCTAAATCATTTTTCGTCGTCGTGCCATTTACGCCAACGATCCTACAACAACAAGGAATTGCATCACGGGTATTTACCGCCATTGGCATGGGCAAGAAAGATGACGCAGGAGATGCCCGCGTGTTTGAGGAACGCAAGCATCAGCTGTGGCAGAGGGTAGATACAGTGATTGAGGGGCTCCAGCGATTCGGC
>JBASTK010000029.1:0-2541 GCA_049274855.1 Candidatus Sungiibacteriota bacterium
CCGGACGGATCAGTTGTTAATCCATTGCAACCGTCGCAGGCGCTTCTTAAAGTGGCAAAAGATGTGGGAGCGATAACGGATTTTTTAATCATCGCGTCCAACACACCCCATCTTTTCCAGAAAGAAATTGAAAATGTTTCCGGTCGAAAAGTCGTGAGCATTGTGGATGCCACTATAGCAGAGGTAGAGAGGCGCGGCTATGCGAAAGTCGGTGTCATGGCAGTCGGTGAAGCTCTCAAGCGAGGATTGTATCAGCACCCATTGGATCATCTTGGTATTGCATGGGAGGCGATTCCGAAATCTATAAGCGAGGATCTAGACAAAACCATTTTTGCGCTCATGGAAGGAGGTGACATCAAGACCCTGAGGAAAACGACTCAAGATGTGGTCACGTATCTGCGAGCGCAACATGTTGATGGCATCATTCTTGGCTGTACGGAATTCCCCCTGCTATTAGGGAAAGAGGGTGAGCGACAGGATATTATTAATCCCTCCCAGCTTCTTGCGGAAGCTGCAGTGAGATATGCGATAGGGGGATAGGGTAATAATCTTCAATCGCCGCGGTCAGGCATACACTGACCGCGGTTTTTATTTTATCCGATTCGTGCCATAATCGTACTATTAAGGACAAGAAATATGGCAATGAAAAAATTCATTCTCATTGATTCCCACGCGATTATCCATCGGGCGTATCATGCCCTGCCGCCTTTGACGACTCCGGCGGGCGAGCCGATTCAGGCGGCGTTTGGATTTACGACTATGCTCTTGCGGATAATACAGGAATTGAAACCCGATTATATCGCGGCGGCTTTTGATCTGCCCGGGCCGACTTTTCGGCATACCGCGTATGCGCGGTACAAAGCACAACGCCCCAAAGCGCCGAGCGATCTGACGAGCCAATTTGCACGGGTGCGCGAGGTGGTGGCGGCGTTTGGCATTCCGATTTTTGAATATGCGGGGTATGAAGCGGATGACATCATTGGCACCATTGCTAAAAAAATGGAGAAACAAAAAGGTGTAGAGACGATTATTGTAACCGGCGACAAAGATGCGTTCCAGCTCATCCGTCCTGGACTAAAAGTGTACACGATGCGAAAGGGTATAAACGATACGGTGATGTATGACGCCGAAGAAGTGGAAGCGCGGTATGGGTTTGCACCCAAACAATTGGTGGATTTCAAAGGGCTTGCGGGTGATCCGTCTGATAATATCCCCGGCGTCAAAGGCGTGGGGGAGAAGACCGCGATTGATTTAATAAAGCAATTTAGCTCTATTGACGGCGTGTATCGCGCGTTGAAAAAAGGCGATAAGAGAATCAGCCCGGCGCTTGCCCTGCGCTTGCGCGAGGGCGAGGAGGACGCGCGGTTTTCGCGGGAGCTTGCCGAGATCCGGCACGATGCTCCGATGGATTTCCAGCTCACGGATGCCGTGTGGATTGGGATGTATGGCAATGGCGAATTACGGGCAGTTTTTGAGCGGTTTGGTTTTACGAGTTTGCTTCGTCGGCTGGATGAAACAAGTGCGAAGGGTAAAGGATCAAAGAGTAAAGATAAAAAAAAAGAAAGTGCTTCACTGATCGCCGAAAAAGATGGCGTAGTATATGTGTGCGATGGGGAACTGCTCAAAGATAAAAAGCTGAAGAATTTTTTTGCGCGTGATGATGGCTGGTACGGGTACGACGCGAAATTCGCGATCCATTTTTTCCGTGCCGCGGGGATTGAGCTTGGCGGCATTGCATTTGATATACTACTCGCGGCGTATGTCGCCGGAGTGTCTGCGCGAGATTTTTCCTATCGCGCGATCGCGGAGCGCGAGATTGGAGCGGCTGACGATGAGCATACGCGCTTTTTCGATATTATTGCGGCATTGGAAAAGAAACTTGATATCGGCAATCTACGCTTCATTTATGCAAAAATAGAGTTGCCGCTTACGCGTATTCTTGCGGATATGGAGGAGCGCGGCATTGCAGTAGACCGCATATTTTTGAAATCACTTGCAAAAGAAGTGGATGCGAAGTTGATAGCGCTGACTGAAAAAATTCATATTGCGGCAGGCGAGGAATTTAACATCGCGTCTCCCAAACAACTCTCGTATATTCTTTTTGAGAAGTTGGCACTTGCCACGCGGGGACTTCGCAAAACCGCCAAAGGCGGCGTCATTTCCACACGCGAGTCCGAGCTTGAAAAATTGCGTGCGCTCCATCCGATTGTAGAGGATATTCTTGCGTACCGCGAGTCGGCAAAATTAAAATCAACCTATATTGATGCTTTGCCAAAACTCGTGAATGAGAAAACAGGACGGCTCCATACGACATTCAATCAAGTCGGCACCGCGACCGGCCGTCTGTCTTCATCCAATCCCAATCTACAAAATATCCCAATTTTGTCCGAAACCGGACGCGAAATAAGAAAAGCATTTGTCGCTGGCGCCGGCTATACACTCGTCTCATTTGATTATTCGCAGATTGAACTTCGCGTTGCGGCGCACATGGCAGGAGACCAGAAAATGATCGCCGCGTTTCAGCAAGGGCAAGATATTCAT
>JBASTK010000030.1:0-2808 GCA_049274855.1 Candidatus Sungiibacteriota bacterium
ATCCGCAATCACGCCGTCTTTGAGCGGCCGATACGCGATGATAGTATCGGGCGTACGGCCGACCATAAGCCGCGCTTCATTGCCGACGGCAAGCACACGATTTTCATCCCGCGCAACCGCGACCACCGAGGGCTCATTTGCCACGATGCCTTTTTTGGGCACAAAAACCAATGTGTTGGCAGTCCCAAGATCAATGCCGATTTTACGAATCCACATAATGACTGAAAATGTCCAATGTCCAAGCTCCAATGACCAATAAAATCCAAAATCCTAATGACCAAAGATGATAGTGGGCATTGAGACATTGGACATTTATTGGAACTTGGGATTTGGACATTGGGATTTACCCATCCACTCTTTTGATATCCGCGCCGAGCGAGCGTAGTCGTTCGTCAATTTTCTCATACCCGCGGTCAATGTGTTCAATCTGCCCCAGCGACGACTCGCCCTCCGCGACAAGAGCCGCAATAACCAGCGTCATACCCGAACGAATATCTACACTAGTAATCGCGCATCCAGCAAGAGTCGCCGGTCCGGTAATCAGCGCGCGGTGCGGATCCAAAATCTCGCAAGTCGCGCCCATCTTCTGCAATTCGGGAATATAACGCAGGCGATTCTCATACATCCAATCATGAATCAACGATACGCCCCGCGCTTGCGTCGCAAGCACCGCAAACGGCGGCAAGTGATCACTGCCAAGCTTAGGATACAATCCTGATTGAATCCTGAAACTTTTATAACCGAGCGCGGGCTTCATAATACGCAGATCCGCGGCATCATACGAAAACACGACACCCATCTTGCGTAATTGAAGAAATACACTATCTAAATACTCCGGCGCGATGCCGCGGATAATTATCTCTGATCTGGTTGCCGCGGCAAGCGCGGCAAATCCGGAAATCTCAAGCTCGTCAGGGTTGACGCGCCAGCGTGCGCCGCCCAGCGGCGCGGCGCCGTTGATCTCTATATGCGCGAGATCGCGAAACCCGATGTCAGCACCCATCGCGCGCAAAAATCCTACCAGCTCCTGCACATGCGGCTCCAGCGCGCCGAGTGAAATTATCGTGCGCCCTTTTATACCTACTGCGGCAAGAATTGCGTTTTCAGTCGCCGTAACGCTCGGCTCATCCATCACGACCGTAGAGCCCGCCATAGCACTGCCGTCTATGCGAATCACTGTATCACTCTCAACAACGGCGCCCAGTGCCTCAAACGCATGCAGATGCGTATCCAGCGGCCGCGCTCCAATTGCGTCTCCCCCGGGATACGGCATCGCCACTTTGCGCATCCTGCTCAATAGCGCACCTGCAAACAAAACCGCACCCCGCAATTTGCGGCACAGCGGCTCATCGGGCGCATTGCTCGCAAGATGCGGCGACTGAATTTCAAGATGATGCGCCGCGCGATCCCATACCACCGTACTGCCAAGACCAGATGCGATAGCAAGCATAATCTCCACATCGCGGATATCAGGCACATTATCAAGCACGCACGGTTCAGCCGTGAGAAGCGTTGCCGCAATCAGCGGGAGCACCGCATTTTTAGAACCGCATACAACAATTTCGCCTGCAAGCGTCTTGCCGCCGCGAATAATAAATTGCTCTGCCATAACAATGGAGGCCATCTTAAAACTCACTCTTTGTCATTCCCGCGCAAGCGGGAATCCAGTGTTTTGAAATGGCTTTACGACAACCATACGCTTTTGCCCCTATCTTTTCAAGCCGCCTCATTTCTGCTATAATGAAAGCAATGACAAGACAAAAAAGACGAATTATTTTTTATTCCCTCACCCTCGTCTTTCTCATCGCAGGACCGCTCATCATCACCTATGCCATTGGCTATGCGTTCAATTTTTCAACCGCGCGTTTTGACCAAACTGGCGGCATCTTTATCAAATCGCCGATGCCGCGCTTATCGGTTTTCCTTGATGGCGCATTCGTAAAAGAAACCGGACTGCTCGCGGGTAGCGCTCTTCTCACGGATATCCTCCCGGGTATGCACCTCCTGCGGCTTGAAAAAAGCGGCTTTCGTTCGTGGTCAAAAACCATTGTTGTCGCGCCCGCAGAAGTGACAGAACTGCGTACTCTTCTCTTGGCGCCCTATCCAGTGAATGCGGCGACATCCACCGCAGAAGAAATGTCAGCCGCAGTAGAAATAACGCCCGCCCCGACCGAAGCCCTCACTCTTGACGCGCGCGGACGCATCATCGCTGGACGCGGCCTCAACAGCCGCGTCATCCTTGAAAATGTTTATTCCTACGCGCCGATCGACGATACGATATTTTTTGTGGACAAAAACGGATTCTTCGCACGGTACGATATCGACGGCAAGATTACGAGCATCGCAAGGCCGGGCTTTTTCCTCACCAGCGCGCCCCTGCGATTCATCGCGGGACCAAAACAAAAATTTCTCGCGATCATTGATCCTTCCGGCGGACTCTTTCTTTTTGACATTGCCGCGGAAACTCTCTCACCGATCGCGGGCAATATTAAAAATATCTCATTTGACAGCGATGAGGAAAAACTGCTCCTCACGCACGAACGGAGCGTCAGCATCTTTTGGCTCGCCGACAATACCCGCCAGCCCTTTCAAAAAAGGGGCGTCATAGAGGAAATCATCTCGCGGGATTGGGTGATCCGCTCTGCACATTGGCTCTACAAAACCGATAGCCATATCATCTGGCGCGACCGCGACGGCATATTCCTGACCGAGATAGAACGGCGAGGCGGAAGCGATACTACCGAGCTCATCGCAGGCGCCGTGGACGAAATCGCAACCTTCCCCTCTTTCCCGGACTCTCTTTTCTAT
>JBASTK010000031.1:0-11239 GCA_049274855.1 Candidatus Sungiibacteriota bacterium
TGAAGCGTTTATTTTTTTACGCATAGGAGCATACCAACCGAATGGCTTGCCTTATCTACCGCCTTCACATCAAAAGAGACGATAGCAAACCCGGCTTTTTCCACCACGCGGTAACTTGCGCGAAAATAATCGTTTTTCCATAATGTCAATCGCTGGAAAAATCCCTTCTGCGCTTCCCGAAATTCCTCAATAAAACAGCCATATTTCCTGCTCACGCGATATGCTTCATTGAAGACCGCGGGATAGATGGTCGGCATCTGCTCAATAGCGATATGGCTGAAAACAAGATCAAAAGAATTATCGGCGGCATTTAGCAAAGTTGCGTTTCCTTTTTCAAATTGAGGGATTTTTGTATTTTTGAATATCTCTCTGATCTCATCGGCATTCTTTTCGGTCACATAGGTAAGGACATCCATAGAACGGTCAAGGACTATCCGTGACGCCGCAATGCCCTCATCCGTCAATTCTACTCCGCAAAATTCTACCGATGGATTCAATATTTTCAAAGCGGTCGTAAATAATCCATCGCCGCTTCCTATTTCCAACGCGGTTTTAATCTGCAGACCGCGGATCAAGCGCGTCACATATTCTATGGATGATTTGAAAAAATCTGGATGCGTCTGCAGGATAGGGATGTTGCCTCGCAGAGCAAGACGCGGTTTTTCCAGCGATCTTGGATGCATCCAATGAGCGCTGTATTCTTTTTGTACTTTGGCAATATCTCGTTTTCTCTGCTCAAGCCCCAATGATTTTTTGAGCGATTTCTTAAGAATGTGCAATTTCCAATTTTCATTCGTGAAGAAACTCATAAAAAGGTTGCACGCTACGGCGCGAGCGTAAAACGCGCCAAGTCGCCGTACCCGGCGAGCGCCGACGCAGGAGGGCGCTCAAAGTTTATCGGACTCACTGATGCGCGCGAGCAGAACGCCGGCAGAAACATTGTCCGCTCCATGGTCGTGCTGTATCCGCCGCGATGCAGTCCGCTCGTATCGCAGAAAATCACGGTGCCCCGCGGCGCAAGGCAAAGCGCAATATCTTTTTCCGGCACCGCGCGTTCCACCGCGCCCGACGGAGGATAGCTCCCTGCTGGCGGGCGCTGGGGAAACAGGTGCCGCCACCGGCCGCCGTGCTGTGATCCGCGCACATACATAAAAGGTCCGGCGCCCCGCTCATTGACATCGGTCAGATACACAAAAACCTTCAGCATTTTTTTATCTTCAGAGTCCCTATGCCAGCGCTGAGACAGGTATTCCGGCGTACCCGGCGGAACCAAAAGCGTGCTCTGGAGAGTAAAGCTGTTTAATTTCGGAATGAAGTCAAAGTATAAAGCCGCGATCTGAAGAATCCGCGGATGCATGACGAATTGAAAAAATGGATTAGCCGCGTCATAAGGAATTTTATTGTTTTGATCAGCCGGAAAAAGCGGCACCCAAAAATCTTTGAGGTATTTCCCTGCGCGTTTGCCTTCGGTTGTTCTGTTCTCCAACAATTCTTTGCGGCGCGCGGTCTCACGGATCACCAACGGATCGCGAACGCGCTCGGCAACATACGCGCACATCGCTTCAAAAAATGATAGGTCTCCCATAAGTTCCTGCATGGGTATCGCCGCAATGCCGTCTCGGGCAAGTGCAGACACCATCCGCGTCTGCACCGCATCCGGACGCACGGCTAATTTTTTCCAAAGCCGACGCGGCTCAGCATTATAAACATAAAACCAAATCGGCCACACATTACGCAGACGATGGCAAAGATGAAAAAATCGTTCGTATTGTATTTTGAAAAATGATGTCATATTAATAATATATCACCACGCATCAGACGCCGCAACCCCATTAAGATAAATCATTTACGCCAAAGTATAGCCCGGAGGAAGCGTATCGCGGAACCACCCGATAGTCCGGGCCAGCCCTTCTTCCAAATCAACGGCCGGAGTAAAACCAACATCCCGCCTGATTTTTGAAATATCGGGACATCGGCGGCGCGGCTCATCAGAAGGATACGCGTTAGGATAGGGAACGGATTCAACGCTCGCTCCCGTGCCTGCAAGACGGACAACGGCGTGCGCCAGCGCCGCCATATCTATCTCGCCCGTATCAATACCCACATTATATACCTCGCCGTCTTTTCCTAAAAGGAGCGTCTTGAGACACGCAGTAATCCCGTCCTGCACATAACAGAATGTCCGCGTCTGATTGCCCTTGTCATGCACCGGCAAAACCCCGTTAGTCAGCGCGCGCACAATAAATGTGGGGACCACGCGATAATCATCCGATCGCATCCCGGGTCCATAGATATTAAAAGGACGGACAATCTTCACTGGCACGCCGTACTCGGTATAATAAACCACCGCCAATGTCTCGGCAAGACGCTTTGATTCATCGTAGCAGGCGCGCGGCCCGATAGAAGAAACATTGCCGCGATAGTGTTCGGGCGTTGGAATAAAATTGGTGTCCGGATCTCCATAAATCTCGCTTGAACTCATAAGCAGAAATCCTCGGACGCGTTTCTCACGCGCGCACTCCAAAAGATTCTTTGCGCCGATAAATGCGGACTCCATAGTTTCTACCGGAAATTTCTGATAATACACCGGTGATGCCACGCCGGCGGCGTGGATAATATAATCCACTGGTCCCTCAATAGGAAGCGGTACCCGCACATCCCCGCGCACAAGCTGTATATTGCTGTCGTATATGCCGCCCATAAAATTCTGGGAGGGAGCAGTAATGTAATTATCCAAGGCGATCACGCGGCAGGGCCGGGAGAACGCCTTTTTATTAAGGAGCGCTATAACCCCGCATAGGTACGAGCCCAAAAAACCCGCGCCTCCGCTGATGAGAAGCGTCGCCCCTGACAATTTCTGCGCATCATCCCCGAGAGATGCAACAATGCGTTCCAAATCCTCTGCAATAATTGAGTGTAACATAGAAAGATTCGTTCTTTCCCAAGATACATGCCGACGCTCAAAAAAGCAAATCGTAGTACCACTGCCGATGTTGCCCGATGCTGAAAACAAGTTCCGCCGGCGGAATTGCAATGTCGGCACGGGACAAAAGTCCCACGGGTATCGTGCGCTCAATGAACCGCAACTTCGGTAGCGGGAAATCAAAAAGGCAAGAAGCGCCACTTCATGATAGTCCAAAGAATTTTGAAGCCGTGATGCCATCTAATCTTTTTCCCCTTTTCATAATTCCGCGGAATGTAACGCACCGGCACATCCACGATTCTCTTTCCCCGGCGCAAGAGCTTGCATACCATCTCATTATCAAAATCAAAATCATCGGTCCGAACTTCAATTCCCCGCAAAATCTCTGGCCGAAACACCTTGTAGCACGCCTCGTACTCGCGCGCATTGTGCCAATAAAGCCAGTTGGTAAGCTGTGTGATGGCATGATTCCCAAGCCAGCTCAACCAATAAAGCGACTTGCGCCGCCGCGCATCCCGTTCCGGCGGTATCCGCGCTCCCATGACCATATCCGCACTGCCCGCGAGAATGGGTGCCAGCAAAGACGGGTACTCTACCGGATCATATTCCAAATCTGCGTCCTGCACCAAAATAATATCGCCGGTGGCGCGCTGAATCCCGCTTTTAACCGCCCCCCCTTTTCCGCGATTGCGCTCATGGAGAACCACCACGATTCCGGAGATACTCGCAAGTATCTCCCGCGTGCAATCGCGTGATCCATCGTCCACCACAATAATTTCTTTTTTCAAATCAAGCGGAACCGCGGCAACACGCCGTACGATTTCTTCAATCGTTTTTTCTTCGTTATACGCGGGGATAATTATTGAAAGCGTCTGCATATCTCTTTACTCTATACTGCTACGAAAAAGAACGCTCTGCAAAAAGCTCGGCAATAATCCTTTTCGATGCTTTCCCGTCCAGCTGATAACAAACGCGATCTCGTAATGTTTGGCGCTCGCGGGCATCTGCCGCAGGATTATCTATGTAGCGGCACAAAATCTCAAGAAGATCATCAAAACTCTTCGCGGTGCGGACCGCGCCAGACGAGAGCACTTCTCGGAAATGATCAAACTCCTCAAACCGCCGTATGGATCGATGATACGGGCGCTGGTGATGCCCGTCAAATGCGGGTGCTATGAGCGGCCGATCCAATACCGCCGCTTCAATGAGCATCGTCGTATAAACCCCCATTACCGCATCAGCGTGGGCGACGATATTCAAAAAATACTCGGCGCGTTCTCTATCTCCCCAAAATTCTTTCCGGTAGAACACCGCGCGCGGATGTGTTTCAAAACGATTGAATTTTTGCATGTCAAATTGCTTGTCTTGTCTTCTCCCGCCCTCATATGGCCGTATGACTAGCCGCACATCGCGCTCGCCGAATTTTCCTTGATCCGCCCACGCGAGCATCTCGCCAATAATGTCCGGCTCATCCGGACAATACGCGCTTCCGGAAACATATAGAATGTATTTAGCATCCTCTCCACATCCGAGATGATTCAAGACATCACGCCGCGGCAGCAGATACTCTTTACCCGTAATAAAATCAAAATACGGAAACCCGACGATCGCAATCTGCTCGGGCAGATACGCCTGATAATCCAAAGCCATCCTCTGCACCTGTTCGCTCGGGACAATCAGGCGATCCGTATGCAAAGGAAGAAAATATTTATCCAAATGATCCCATCCTGCCGGCATACCGAGCGTAGCCGCACCCCGGCGCTTTGCCTCGCCGACCAACATCGTATCAAACCATCCGTAAATATGCGGAGCAAAAACAATATCCGGGCGATACTGTTCAAACAGCGCGGCGAACGGCCGCTCAGTGAAAAAAGCCATCCAGAGCCGCGGCACCGCCTGCCGTTTGATCCATACACTCCGCCCGATCGAGCGTGCAATCGCGAGCTTGAGAGGCGCCAAATACCATCTGCCTCCGGCGGGCGGCTCGTCCGGGCGCGCACCCATAGTCGCCATGATTTTGGTCGTGCCGGTGAAAATAAGATACGAAGAAAAAAAATAAAACACTTGCTGGAAAAAACTTTTCTTCATCGGCGCGTCAATGATTTCTACGATGAGCCGTTCTTTTAAGCCGTCATCCGCAAGGAACGGCGCGTATTTGTCGCGAAACGGCAAAGGAATGATTATCACAACGCGCGTATCGCGATCCGCGCGGAGCCGCTCTTTTAACTGCTCAAAGACGCTCTCCGGAAAAAAGAAGAGATTGCGGTACACTCCAAACGAAGAAAGCGAAAAAAAAATGGTTTTCATAATGATGTACGCGTAAGGGACTTCAGTAGAATACTCGCGAGGCGCGCGCCTGATTTCCCGTCCGTGTATTGGCATTGTTGCGCCACGATTTTTTTTCTTCCCTCGCGGTCTTTATGAGGATTTTCCAAATAATCATTGATCGCCTCTGTCATCTCCGTTTTGCTTTTAACCAGTCGTATCCCGCCCAAAGGCAGGATAGCCGCAAGGTGGTCCCATACGAAAAAACGGGCCGCCGAATCCCAATAGCGGCGCGCCTTTTTGCCGTCAAAAGCGCTCGCGATAATCGGACGATCAAAAATCGCGGCTTCAATCAAAAAGGTAGAGTACATCGTGATCACGACATCCGCGTGCGCCAAACTATTCGCAAGAAACGCGAGCGAATGCTCGTCAAATTCCCAGTTCTCCGATCCCACACCCACATGCGCTACCGACGGCGCCGTCAAAAATCCGTACCGCTCGCGGAACATTGCTATTTTCTCTTCAGAAAAATCCGACCGCGGATACGAACGGATAAGCACCTGCGCCGGCTCGCGAATTTCTTTTTTTTCCAGCGCCGAATGCAGTATCTGGGCAATTTCCAGCTCTATATCAAGCCCTGCCTTGCCCGAAAATGCGTAGAGGATGAGTTTTTTTTCAGGGTCCGCGCCGATGCGTTTGAAAAAATCCGCACGCGATTCCGGAGCATATTCGTTGTTTTCGCGCCGAAAATACCGATCGTAATGCGGGATGCCGATCGCCTGTATCTGCGAAGCCAGCATATCGCCCATACGCCGAGCCGCATCGCCAATAACATCCGTATGCACCAACAGGGTATCTGGATGCACACGAATCAGATTTTTACTAAAAAGATTGTCCCACGAAAGAATCATGCCGACCGTAGGAATGCCGCGCCTGCGTGCTTCGCGCAAAAACGCGTATTCCGCGCCGATCATCACCGGACAAAAAACCATGTCCGGCGTATGGCGATCAAACGCCGCCGTAACCTCTCTATCAGAAAAAAGGATGTAGCACCAGCGGATCACGCCGCGCCACCATGCATACGCCCCCAGATACCAGCAAAGTCGCCGCAAGAAAAAAAACGGCACGCCTCGCGTAAACGCCGCGCGGCTATCCTGCCGCGCAATCTCCCAGCGCTGGAGCATATCCTGGGTACGAGAATGAATACTTGACGCCTCCAATACTTTAAAAAACCGTTCAACGCGCGTATCCCGCACCTCAGGCAAAACATCAAAAACCGCCTTTGGTGAAAAAAATTCGCTCCGATAATAGGAGAGTTTCTCGGGCGGCACGAGAAAAACTAAACGCGCATCAGGCGCCGCTTCAAGGAGAGGACGCGCATCGGTACGCAGAAATGTGCGCCCGACAAAAGCATTAGTGATAGGAATAAGGATAGTTTTCATTAGACAGAAGCTGTATTAGCCAGTATACTGGAAAAAAGAGAATCTTCCCACTTATTTTACTCATGTTCACTACCGCAAAAAATATCGTCAGTCGCGCATGGCGCAATCCCTTTGTGCTACTCACTGCCACAACATTACTTTTGGGAGCCGTGGAGATATCACGCCTCTTGCCCATGGATGCCGCCTTCTCCCCTTCGGTCTCCTGGATCGACTTTTTTGAGATGCCTGTCGTGAAATTCTACCTCGTGCTTGCGCTCGCCGGGGTGGAGGCGGCACAACGCATTGGTCTCCTGCCCTATATCTTTTTTCTTCTGACGCTCGGCGTTCTGTCTTCCTGCGATCACGCAGCGCTGCGTTCCCGCCCATTATGGATTTTTAAAGAAACCATCGCGGAACTCCAAATCGCGATGTTCATCTTCTTTTTATACCGAATCGGTATCATTACATCTTCTCTATCCATAATAACAATACTTGCATTCCCGCTGCTTTACTTAGCGCTCCTCACGCTCCTACAAAAAACCAAAACGGCCAGTTCTCACCCAACCCCTTATGGCGCATAACCTGCTTATACTCATTGAAACGCTCGCATTCGTGTATCTGTCATTCCTTGCGGGCGACCTTGTCTTCCGCCTTGCCGGGCGTGCCCTCGCCGCGGAGCGCTTGCGCGGGGCGTATGCTGTTATGCTCGGCGCAGGAATTTTTGGCATGATGGGACTCTTACTCGGTCTTGTCGGATCCCTTACTCCTCTGCATTTGCGGCTTTTTATGCTCGTTATTCTTGCGGCATCGCGCCAAACTATCGCCGATCATGCACGGATCCTCTGGTCTCATGCCTCACCGACCGCACTTGCAGGACTGGTGCGGCCGATACTCCGCGAACACGCATTTTTCAAACTACTCATTTTCTTTTGGCTCGCATTTAATTTTGTGCTCGCGTTCGTGCCGATCACCGCCCACGATACCAAATCATATCATCTGCCCATTATCACCGACCTACAAACACAAGCGCGCATCACCTTCTCCCCTGAGATATTAGAATACGGATGGATGCCGCTTATGGGTCAAATCATGTACGCGGTTCCCACCATCGCTTTTGCAAATACCACAGCGCCCTTTGTGTTCCAAATCATGCAGTACGGAGCGCTCGTCCTGTTGATCATCATCATCAACGAATTCTTGCGGGATAAAATCCGCTATCTATTCCTGCGCTTTGGCGCAATTCTTTTCATCCTCGCCATTTTTGACCTCCAGCGCGAAGCGCTCCACGGCGGATACACCGATATGTTCGTCTATCTCTTCGGCATTACATCAGCCCTCCTCCTGATTGAAGGGTGTTGCCGCGGCCGTTTCCATTCCCCGAGCATCACGCTTTCCGCAATTTTCCTTGGCGTCGCTCTTGGGGTCAAGCAAACCGCGTTGTTCATCGCCGCAACCAATTATCTTTTCCTGCTCATCGGCATGGTAAAGAACCACGCAGGTACCAAAAAGATAATCTCGCATCTTGCCATATACTCGCTCATTGTCCTCCTCATCGCCGGCTTTTGGTATGCGAGAAACGCCATTATCTATGAAGACCCGCTCTATGTCGGCGGCGTCGAACTTCATGCGGGACGAATGGCGGAGACATTTGTGATTGAACGGACGCCGCTCAATATGATCCTCTTCCCATTCTATAAGTTCGGTCCGAATGAGCGTAATAATTCTATTTCTTCATCCAAATTCATTGTCCTTGGGTATTTCATACTCGTCTATACAGCAGTGGCGGGAGCCGTCCTCTTTGCGCGCAAAAAAATCGCCCTGCCCGAAATACTTCTTTTCGCGGCAAGCCATATACAGCTCATGCTTATATTTTTCCAGTCGCACCATACGCGCTACCTGCTCCCCGCAATTATTATATTGCCGATCATCCTCGTCCTCTTTTTAGACAAAATATACGGACTCATAAATGAAGTTATGAATCGCGGCAAATACCGCACACTCATACGGATATCGCGCCTCTGTCTTGGCATCGTATGCTTCATATTTTTCATCGGGAATATCCGCTACTTCTATGTAAGAGTCCTCTACAAAACCGGCGTGCTCAACAAACAAGAATACATCAAAAAAATAGGGAGCCAATAGAAACCATCTAAATTTTCTTCCTTCGTCCTTTGTCATTCCCGCGAAAGCGGGAATCCAGTAGGTAAGTTAACGCGCTGGATTCCCGATCAGGTCGGGAATGACAAAATGATATTTTGAGATTGATTCTTATTAATCCAACCCAAGCAGAGACAACAGCTCCCCTGCTAATCGTTCCCCCGCATGGCCATCCGCATGCGAAAACCATAGCGCCCTTATTTTCTCCCTTCCGATTTCGTCTAATAAAGGATCACGAAAATAATCCCCTATCGCTCCGAGAAGTTCCTCGCGACTTTGCACAGAACGCACGCCGCCGGTCGCAATAAGTTTCTTAATATGCGAGCACCAATCGCCTAAGATAGAGGCGCAAAAGTTCCGATCTGTCGGATAAAAACGAATCATCATCGACGGCTTGCCTATCAGAGCGGCGTCAAGCGGGATACTCGTGGGACCCGTAATCGCCATAGCGCAGTAAAAAAGAGAATCGATCAAGCGCTGATCATCTTCGGATGTAATTTCGCGATCAGAAAAACTTGATTGCGTAAATGCCATACCCGGACGGTCATACCCCATCTGCGGCGGCTTTACAAAATTCACCAGACGCACTGCCTCATCTGGAGGAAACCGCACCAGCACCTGCTCGCCTGTTTGCGCCAAGATATTCATAATATACTCATCCACATCATTGTGCCTCAGCATATGGTCGCCCACTGGCGCATACAGGATAGTCCGCCGCGACGGATCAAGCCCGAATTGTGAGAAAAATTTTTCTCGCGCTACCGACGGCGCCTGCAAATAGCGGTCATAATGAGGATTGCCCGTGACTTTGATGCGGTCTGCCGAATACCCGCAGTAGCGGACTACTTCTTCTTTGAGCGTATCCGATCCAACCAGCATGATATCCGGAAATATCCGCACCGCCCGCTGAGTCGGATTGTCCCATGAGCGAATCATCCCGACGGTAGCAATCCCCCGCTCCCGCGCATCCTGCATCATACTCGTATCATTTTCATTCTGCACATCGGTGGAAAAAACAAGATCCGGCCGATAATGATCTAACAGGTACGCAAAAAATCCCTTCGGCGAAAAATGATAATCCAGCAAGCGAATAAGGCGGCGCACCGCGCCCCAACGCGCCAAAAAACCCGCCATACTGCTTACAAAATAATACCAATACTTGCCTTCGCAAAAGTATTCATAGCGCTTGCGCGCCCGCGCCGTATCAGTATCAAAAAAGAATACCGCAAGTTTCTTCAAAAAAAGACCGCGGCGCGTGGCGGATGCCCGATATAGCTTTATGCCTTCAATGACGATATTGCCGCCGCCAAATTTCTCTTTAAAATATTCTTGCTTGTAATCCGGCACCGCGATAACAACCCGCAGATCCTCGCGCGCCGCAAGAATACGAAACGCGCTTGTCGCAAGGATATTGCGAGAAATATGCGGATGAAAACTGGTGATAAAAATCGTTTTCATAATTTTATCCGTCATTGCGAGCGAAGCAAAGCAATCTCTTTATTCAATTGCGCCCTATCGCTTTCTGAAAAAGCTTGGACATCTGATCCGCATAGCGTTCCCATGATATCTCTTTCTCCACAAATACGCGGCCATTACGGGATAACATCGCATATAATGCAGGATCGGCGGTCATGTTTTCTACGGCATCCGCAATCTCTTTTGGCAGGCGCGGAGACACAAGTAGCGCGTTTTTGCGGTCGGTCAACACCTCGTGCGCTCCGGCGCCGCGCGAGATAATAACCGGCGCGCCGCTCGCCATTGCCTCAAACACCGCAAGCCCCCATGTCTGCGGATCATTAGCGAAGACAAAAATATGGTGCTGTTGATACGCACGAACGAGTTCTTCCTCTGATACTCTCCCTAAAAATGACACGAGCTCTGTCAATTTCCTCTCCTCAACCAACCGCCGCATTTCGTCAGCATATTTCTGGTCGCTTGCTTGATCTCCGATAATCGTAAGCGCGGCATAAATGCCGCGATCAGCGAGGATACCCACCGCCTCAATCACATCCTCAAACCTGCGATGGCGCATGAATATACCTGTCGTAAGCAGGGCGATATGACTGCCATCTGGTGATGCGCGTTCAACATACGAGAACTTCTCAATATCCAGTCCGCTCCGCACCACTACGGCATCACGCCTCAAAAATCGCTTCACATTTTCCCGATTAAAATTATCCAGCACCGCGATTGCGTCCTGCGGCAGAATGAATTTTCTTATGTCATACGCATCCATGAGCCAATGCGCGATGCGCTTGAGCAGGGGCACACGAAAATATGGATGTATCCGGCGGCCATACCAGTCCGCATACGCTCGCGTCGGCACATCATTCATCATCCACACCGACGGCACATCCTTTACCTGTTTTTTGTAATACGCCGCTACGCGATAACTCACTTGATCATGTGGATGCAGAAGGTCAATGTCGTGATCTATCTGCAGTGCCAATTCCTTTTCTCTCCTATTCTCCTC
>JBASTK010000032.1:0-3685 GCA_049274855.1 Candidatus Sungiibacteriota bacterium
TCACACTCCTCAATGACAAGCCGAGACGATCATTGCAGTATCAAACACCCTCTGAGGTTATGATCAAACATGGATTATTCATTATCAACAAAAAAGCCGAAGTTGCACTTCGGGGGTGAATTTAGGACTACGAAATTATCTACATTTTAATCTCTATTTGAGTGGTTTGTCAAGGTTTTGCGGGTTATCCACAGAAAAATGAAAACTTTTCGTTGACCGTGGTTTTGGCGGGCGTACAATAAAGGTATCCTTATTAATTGAGGATATTTATTTCTCTTTCGTCTCTTTTTTGCTATGCAATAGAGATTGGCGGAAGGGTATTTTTATCTCTAAAACAATACATCATTATGGCGTCCAAAATCTCGATGTCGCCCCGTGCAGTATCTATAGAAGATATGGTATTTAACCCAAAGCCCAAGGTCGGAAGCAAGAAATTGCCGCTCAAGCGGCTTTTTACCCGCGAGGGCGCGCATCCGTTTGATGCGGTGGCATGGAAAAAGGTAAAAATAATTGTGCGCGGGAGCGGAATGAACAGCACCGTGGAGGAACGGGAGCTGGAGTTTCCGGAGTTTTGGAGCGACAACGCCTGCAATATCGCGGGTAGTAAGTATTTTCGCGGCAGGATTGGGTCGTTGGAGCGCGAATCATCTAGCCGCCAAATGATTGACCGCGTGGTGCGGGTGATTAGCGAGTGGGGGATGAAATTCAGGCATTTTGAAAGCGATGAGGAGGTGCATATCTTTGGCGATGAACTGCGTTATATTCTTCTTCATCAGCGCGCGGCGTTTAATTCTCCGGTATGGTTTAATGTGGGGGTGACGGACAAGCCGCAATGCAGTGCGTGTTTTTTGCTTGCGGTGGAGGATAATATGGATTCTATTTTGGAGTGGATCAGGACAGAGGGCTTGATTTTCAAGGGCGGCTCCGGATCCGGCGTTAATCTCTCGACTCTTCGTTCGTCCGCCGAGACGCTCTCTGCAGGAGGGAGATCGTCCGGTCCAGTCGCATTTATGCGCGGTGCTGATTCGGTCGCGGGTATGATTGCATCTGGGGGATCTACGCGCCGTGCCGCCAAAATGGTAGTGATGAATATTGATCACCCGGATGTCGTGCAGTTTATCCGGTGCAAAGCTGAGGAGGAGAAAAAAGTGCACGCGCTGATGGAGGCGGGCTACGCAATGTATGACCTTAATAATCCGGCATGGAACTCTATCCAGTATCAGAATGCGAATAATTCGGTGCGGGTCACAGATGAGTTTATGTCTGCGGTGGAGCATGACGAGCAGTGGAGCACGCGGTATGTGACGACGGGGGAAGTTGCAAAGGAATATCGCGCGCGCGACCTCATGGCCGAGATCGCCAAAGCCGCATGGGAGTCGGGCGATCCTGGTATGCAGTATGATACGACGATCAATCGCTGGCATACCAACCCCAATACTGGCAGAATTACGACTTCCAATCCATGCTCCGAGTATTTGAGTATAGACAATTCAGCGTGCAATCTCTCGTCAATCAATCTTCTGCAATATCTGAATCCTGACGGCAGTTTTGATGTACGGCGGTTCATCCACACCGTAGATGTGATGATCTTGGCGCAGGAGATTATCGTGGATGGATCAAGTTATCCCACAGAGAAGATCGGACAAAACGCCAATGATTTCCGCCAGCTCGGACTTGGCTACGCAAATCTTGGTGCGCTCCTCATGGCATGGGGTATGCCGTATGATTCGGACGCGGCGCGGCACACTGCGGGCGCGATTACCGCGCTTATGACTGGCGAGGCGTATCGTTATTCTGCGGAAATGAGTCGCCGCATGGGGTCATACGCGGGGTACGAGCTGAATCGCGAGCCGCAACTTGCAGTTATCGGAATGCACCGCGATGCGGTGGCGCATGTGCGGCAGAGTTTGGTGCGGGATCGCGCGATTTACGACGCGGCAGTAGCCGCATGGGATGATGCAGTATCGCTTGGAAAAAAACATGGCGTACGCAATGCTCAAGTGACACTTCTTGCTCCGACAGGCACCATTAGTTTGATGATGGATTGCGCCACGACTGGCATTGAGCCGGAATTCGCGCTGGTGAAAATGAAAAAACTCGTGGGCGGCGGCACTATGAAGTTTGTAAATACTACTGTGCCGCAGGCACTGGTAAAACTGGGCTATCAAGAAGAGGAGCGGCGTGCGATTCTGGCGTTTATTGAGGATCGCGGCACTATCGAAGGCGCGCCGCATATCAAAGATGAGCATTTGGCGGTGTTTGATTGCGCAATAAAGCCATTGCAAGGCAATCGCGTGATTTCTTGGCGGGGGCATGTGAAGATGGTCGCGGCCGCGCAACCCTTTTTGTCAGGCGCTGTTTCCAAGACATTTAATATGCCTGCCGAGACCACGGCGGAGGAGATAATGGAGGCGTATATTATGGGGTGGAAAATGGGATTAAAGGCATTTGCTGTGTATCGCGACGGATCCAAGGCCGCCCAGCCGTTGAATTTGAGCGACAGCGAGAAGAAAAAGAAATCAGCGGATATGCCGGTGCGCCGGCATCTGCCTACTACCCGCGCGTCCGAGACGCACAAGTTTTCCATTGCGGGTCACGAAGGATTTCTCACCTACAGCGCGTATGATGACGGCGCGCTTGCCGAGATTTTCATCCGTATGTCCAAGCAGGGCTCGACCCTTGCCGGACTTCTGGACGCATTTGCGATTGCGGTATCCGTGGCGCTTCAGTATGGCGTGCCGTTGGAGAATTTTGTGCGGCGTTTTTCGTATGCGCGATTTGAGCCCGCGGGATATACAGACAATCCTGATGTGCAGGTCGCAACCTCCATCGTGGATTATCTGTCGCGGTATCTCGGCCTGCGATTTCTTTCGGCGGGGGATCTTGATAATCTCGGCATCAAAGCGTCGGTCAAAGAGATAGAAGCGGAGAGTAAGGGCGCGGCAGTGGAAGTTGTGCAATCTATAAAGCAGACCCTTGAGGTGCGGGAGGAGGTGCGCCGTGTGGTATACGCGGATTCGGTGTGCCGCGCCTGCGGCGGCATGATGATCCAGACCGGAACCTGCAAAACATGCGTGCAGTGCGGCACCAGCAACGGGGGCTGTTAGTTGAGATTATTAACTAAATTATTTTTATGCGCGAAGACAACAAGGGTTCTCAACGAGAAGGAACAGTAGTAGAGAAAGAAAAAGATCCTGAGGTTTTATCGTCTGAAAAATGGCTAAGATTTGATTCCGGTTCTTACTATAGAATCCACCCAGATGATAAGAGGAATGAAGTTTTTCAGATCGATGACGGCTCACTCACACCAATGACCTACTGTATAAATAATGATGTTATTGCCCGAGTAACCGAAGGTAAGAGTATCTTCGTAGCTCCTGTCGGTTCTATTGATGAAGAAGCTTTAAAAGCTGTGGGCTACACCAAGAGTATTTTTTATGTTCCTCTTTCGCATGGTGAAGTGCCTGATAATATTGGACCAAAATGGAAGAGTATGAAGTCGAATGCTGATTCGCGTAATTAATAGCTACTGTAGTTGCATAATCAACATGCTCTACATATTCACCGGAAACGGAAAGGGGAAGACCACGGCGGCTTTGGGCATTGCTCTGCGGGAGCAGTTTGCATGGGATTGCGATAAGTGATATGGTTAGCGTTATGAATACGCTTACGGTGCGCCCTTCGG
>JBASTK010000033.1:0-2647 GCA_049274855.1 Candidatus Sungiibacteriota bacterium
GCCCGGCACATCAGTAATTTTAAGCGCATTAAAACCAATCACGCGGAAAATCTGATCATCCGCGGTAAGCGCTCCGCCGCCGTCCGGGTCAACCGGCGAATCATTAAAGATATAGCCCGACCCTCCATTAGTGGAGGATATGCGACAATCAAGCGCGGACGGAGGACTGGCAATCCCCAATACTTCAAATGTAGGCCCCTCTTGATCCAAATTCGCATTCCATTCGCATTTCCCGCCGTCTTTTACCCCACGCTCCGGCTCTGTCCAGCCATCCGGATCCGTGCTCTCAGTCCTACCTGTCGCAATCGCGATGCTCCCCCGGAAACCGGCAAAGAAAAGACGCGGAATATTCTCCCCTTGCCTGACCGCAACAACCTCATTATATATTCGATCGTCAGCCGCGATGGTCTGATTCCTGCTCCAGCCGGCAACCGCTACTGGCGCGGTATTGGGTGGAGTGACCGTAATCAGTCGCCGCTTCTCGCCGGAGAAAAGATTGCGCTCCACCACTATTTTCGCGGTTTTCGTGCCAGCGGTGCCATAGGGCGGCTGTACCGCGACAGGCATTATCTCCATGGTCTCATTACTGCATTTTGCTCCCCGCACTCGTATCGTGGTCGTTACCTCGGCTGTTTCTTTTGCTTGCGATTCACCAATAATTTGATCGTTATCAGTATATGTACAAATCCCGTCATCAGGCAGAGTATCTGCCAGCAGTACGCCGCAAACCGCTTCAACCTCTCTCACGGTTTTCCCGCTGTTTGCGCAATCCCACCAAAACGAATAGTTGAGCGTATCAGCAGGATCGCCGTTGTATCCTGACGCGGTGGCGGTAAGTGTGGGCGCGAATGGCGCACTGCCCGATGGCGGGACTGATGCCAACGCAAGAGTCATCGCGGGCGTCACGAAATTGAAGGTAAAAGTAATATTTCCTCCATTTGCAAGAGATTGCGATGCGGGCGGAGTAATCATCGTCCCCGCCGGACCGCCTCTTATGTTGGTAAGTGTCCAAGATCCTGTAGGGAGCCCGGAGTAATCCCCGGGGACCGCGACATTAATGTCCCTGCATATTCCTCCTGAACAGGTCGTATGCGCTACATCAAAAGTGAGATTAGCAGTGCTCCCTATAGCAGGCCACACTGCCCCATCAAGAGTCCCGCGCAGTTTGACCGTCCCGGTGCCTGCGGCAATATTAACCGTATCCGCCGCGCTTGCGCGACCCGAAGAATCAGTCGCCACGAGAGAAAAAGTAAGCGTGGTGCTTGGTAAAAAAGTAAATGTAAATGTCGGGTTTTGTGCCGTAGCGCTGCTCAATGTTACGGCTGTCCCGGCAGTTTGCGTCCAAGCGTAGGTGAGCGGCAAATCTCCGTCAGGATCTGTTCCGCCGCCCGACAAAATCACATTAATAGAAGTCCCTGGGTTCACGCCCTGATCCTGCCCCGCATTTGCCGTCGGCGGCTGTCCAACCATGAATTGTAAATTTTTACTATCACTTGCTCCCCCGCGTGAGACCGTCACACTGGCTACATAAATACCCGATCTCGTATAACTGCAGGCATCCGTATCAGTCGCGGATGTTGCCCCGCTACCGGTCCGGGTAATAGTAGGCCGCGTCCCTGTGACATTAGTATCGCAATCAAATGTATAAGTCGCATCACCCGTAGCAGTACCCGATATTGTCGCACTCAAATCAACATTGTTTGCCGGAGTCACATGATTATTCGGATCTGGAGCCGAGGTAGTAAGCGTATCCACCGAAACACCAGCTGCAAATGTCCCGCTCCATTTCACTATGCGTCCTACCGTAAGATCGCCAAACACCTGGCCCGCGGCGCGAACCCCGAACGGATCGCTCCAATTCGGCAGAAACCCAAGCGCAAAAATCAAAAAAAACGCCGACCAGAAAAGCGGCTTTCTCATCATGGGGACTAAACGCATTCCGCGTATCCCTTTTGCAAGTCCAAGTATAAGTTTATTGCGCGGCATTTCCTTAAATTATTGAATCCGCAAAGAACTGGTCATCGCGAGCGAAGCGTGGCGATCTGACGCGAAGCGTCATCCCGAGCGGAGCGAGGGATCCAATCATGAGAGACGAGAGATCCTTCGGCTTCGCCTCAGGACGACCCTGCGGGGTCGGATTGCCGCGTCATCCCGATAATATCAGGGCTCCTCGCAATGACGCCTATGAAAGCTTTTAAGCAGTCTCTTATCGCCCAATCAACACTTTTCCGTTGCTCAAAAGCACACCGACATATACGCCATCAAGCGTTTTCACCATTCTGCCGTCAATCACGGTCTGTGAGTGATCAAAATCAAGTTGCCCGAGCAAGCCCACCAACAGGTGCGTACGCGCCATTTCCTCATCAGCTGTCTGTGCGTTTGTGACAATTGCCGGATTAGTAGAATAGACACCGAGAAAATGATCTCCTGCCTGATACTTTCTCGCCTTCCCGCTCGCCTTATTCAAGCCAATCAAATCACCCGGACGCGCATCCCCTTCTTTTTCAAACCACTCAGCATAATCACCAGTATCTAAATGTATCCCATGCGCATATACATGTCCTTTTTCGACATTGAGATTCCCCTTCAAATTAAGGTTATTAAAAATACTGCCGGCATCCATATTAAGAACATATGTATTAGGATC
>JBASTK010000034.1:0-3810 GCA_049274855.1 Candidatus Sungiibacteriota bacterium
TACGCGGCGGATGCCGCGGCGTATGAAATCAAACGCCAAACAGCACTGCTTGAAGCGGGCGAAAAAATAGTACAAGAAACGCGCGGCTGGAACGACCATACTCAAGAAACATTTGCCCAACGGAGCAAAGAAGATGCGCACGACTACCGCTATTTTCCAGAGCCGGACCTGCCGCCGCTCCGGCTCGCGCCCGAATTTATAGACGAAATACGCCGCGCGGTACCGGAACTTCCGGCGGCAAAGCGCGAGCGATTTGCGCGTGAGTACTGGCTCGCGTCGGATATGATTGAGACACTCGTCCGCGACCGCGCCATGGCGGATTATTTTGAGACCGCGGCAAGCGAGGCGCAACAGCACGACAAAGAAACGCCGGAAAAACCGCGAGTAAACCTCGCACGGGCCGTTGCCGCGCTCATCACGGGCGATCTCCTCCGTCTTCTCCATGAGACATCCTCCCCCATCGCCGACATCCGCATCTCGTCAGAGAATCTCGCGGAGCTTGCCGTGCTCGCCGCCGAAGAAAAAGTATCCAGCACCGCGGCAAAACAAATTCTCGCCGAAATGTTTTCGTCCGGCGATGGTCCCTCGGACATCGCCGAGCGGCTCGGTCTTTGGCAAATATCCGGCACTACAGATTTGGAAGACATTGCGCGGCATATAATAACGGAAAATCCCAAAGCCGTAGAGGACTATCGCAAAGGCAAAATGGCGTCTGTACAATTCCTTGTGGGACAGATGATGAAGCAATCCCGCGGTACTGCCAATCCAAAAATCGCGCAGGAGATTATCGCGCGAATCCTGAATCAAGAATCATGAATCAAGAAACCCGCCAGTGCCAAAACTGCAAAAATCCGTTCACGATTGAACCGGAGGATTTTGCGTTTTATGAAAAGATAAAAGTGCCTCCCCCGACATGGTGTCCGCTCTGCCGTCTGCAACGGGTGATGCTATGGCGCAATGAACGGACGCTCTACCGGCGCCGCGATGCGCTCTCCGGCAAAGAAATTATTTCCATCTGGGCGCCGGAAAAACCGCTCGTGGTTATTGACGCGAAACAATGGTGGAGCGATGCATGGAATCCGCTGGACTATGGGCAAAAATATGACTTCTCAAAGACATTTTTTGCACAGTTTCAAGAACTCATGCGCCGTGTCCCGCTCGCGGCACTCTTTAATATCAACGCGGTCAACAGCGACTACTGCAATCACGCCGAGGACAGCAAAGATTGTTATTTTCTTTTTGAAGGCATTTGGAACGAAAATGTATGCTATTCCAAGATCATCGCACATTGCAAGGATTCCTTTGATCTCTACTCTGCCGATAAATCCGAGCTGACATACGAGAATATCAATTGCAACGAGTGCTACCGCGTCTCATTCAGCAAGAACGCGACCGCGTGCACTGATTCCGCGTTTCTGCTTGACTGTCGCGGATGCAGTAATTGTTTCGGATGTGTGAATCTGCGCAACAAATCGTATTATATTTTCAACCAGCCATGCACGAAAGAAGAATACGCAGAAAAACTGCGCGCGCTCAACATTGGCAGCTTCCGCGCGGTGGAAGAAATCAAAACGCGCGTTCGTGAGTTTCAAAAACCTTTTCCGCGCCGCTTCGCCCATCTCGTCAATTCTCCCGGCTCCACCGGAAATGTCCTCGCTGACTGCAAAGATTGCATATGGTGCTTTGACTGCTTTGAGGGAGCAGAAAACTGTCGCTACATGAAAAACGGCGGTTACGGACTGAAGGACTCGGAGGTCGGACATGGTGCTGGCGCCGGAGATCTCATGGATGAAGTCGCGGACACGGGCATCGGGACATCGCGGGTGTTTGCAACCGTGGTACTGCGCAACGGCCACGACATCCGCTATGCATTTGACTGCCACGGCGTGAATGATTTATTCGGCTGTGTCGGCATACGCAACAAATCCTATTGCATCCTCAATAAACAATACTCCAAAGAAGAATACGAGGCACTCCTGCCTCAAATCATAAGCCACATGAACGAAATGCCGTATGTTGATTCTCGCGGCAGAGTATATCGCTACGGCCAATTTTTCCCGCCGGAGCTATCGCTCTTTGCCTACAACGAGACCGCGGCGCAAGAATATTTCCCGCTAACCCGCGAGCAAGCGCTTGAAAAAGGATATGTATGGCGCGATCCGGATACGCGCAATTATGCAATCACCTTAATGCCAGACGCGCTCCCCGACCATATCCGCGATGTACCCGATTCTATTCTTAAAGAAACCATCGGATGCGCTCACTATAGAGGCGAAGCCTCTATAGTGAGGTGTGGTGAACAATGCACTACGGCATTTCGCATTATCCCGCAGGAATTGGAGTTTTATCGGAATATGAATCTCCCGCTCCCGCGCCTGTGTCCAAATTGCCGACATTATCAACGGCTGAAACAGCGCAACCCTCTCATGCTCTGGCACCGCGCCTGCACCTGTAGTGGCTCAACCTCCGATAATAAAGCATATGAGAATCAATCGGCACATCTCCATGGCGCGAACCATTGCCCCAATCAGTTTGAAACATCATATGCGCCCGATCGCGCGGAGATCGTGTATTGCGAGCAATGTTATCAGCAAGAAGTTGTGTAAGTAAAATTACCGTGCTACTATAGCGATATGACCACCGCGACACTCGTAAAAAAACTCAATAGAGAAATCGGGGTGCTCCAAAAAGACATCCGGGAGATTAAAAAGGTTGTCTTTGCGCCTCTTGTTGATCCGGAGGGAGAATATCGCCCCTCATTTGTAAAAAAGGTGCTGGAGCGAACGAATGAGCGCGGGCCGCTCTATCGTTTTACCACCAAAGAGGCGTTTTTGAAGCATGTCCGTTCCTACAAATGAAATCGTCTACGAGCCGGGTTTTCGGAAAGATGTCCATGACCTTCCTCACGCGATTCAGGAAAAACTCGCTCCGCTCATCATCGTGCTCGCCGAGAATCCCTTTAACCCGCGCTTGCACACCAAGCCGCTAAATCCGCCGCTCCAAAAAGTGTTCTCTTTTCGTATCACCCGCGATTATCGGGTGGGATTTATGTTTGACGCCTCACACACTATCCGGCTTCTCATCGCGGATACGCGCGATCATATCTACCAACGATTAAAAAGAAAAATGAACTGATGCCAAAAGAAACAAAGAATTGCCAAAATTGTAAAGCCGAATTCCGGATTGAACCGGAGGACTTTGCGTTTTATGAGAAGATGAAAGTGCCTCCGCCGACATTTTGTCCAGAGTGCCGTTATCAACGGCGTCTCACTAACCGCAATGAATGGAATTTCTATAAGCGAGTGTGCAATTTATGCGGAAAAGATACGATCTCAATTTATAGTCCCGAGTATCCCGGTCCAGTATACTGCCAACCATGCTGGTGGAGCGATAAATGGGATCCATACAGTTATGCGCAGGAATTTGATTTCTCACGCCCGTTTTTTGAACAATTTCACGAATTTCGCCTCAAAGTCCCCCATATCGCCATGGCGAATTGGCACAGCGTCAACTCCGAATATACCAATCAATCATTAAGCAACAGAAACTGCTATATGTGCGTTTCTACTGGATATTCAGAAAATTGCCTCTATGGATATTGGCTTGATAAGGTACGCGAATCCGTTGATTGTTATAGAGTGTTCCAAAGCGAGCTTTTGTATGAGTCCTTGAACAGTGTCAACTGCAGTCATTCCGCATATCTTGAAGATTGCACTGACACAACCGCCAGTTTTTTCCTCAAAGATTGCCGCGGGTGTACTTCTTGTTTTGGATCTTATGGCTTGCGTAATAAATCGTATTGCTGGAAAA
>JBASTK010000035.1:0-7112 GCA_049274855.1 Candidatus Sungiibacteriota bacterium
ACGCACAATCCTGAGTTCACGATGTTGGAGTGCTACGCGGCATATTGGAACGAGAGCGACATGATGGGGTTTGTGGAGGATTTGTTTATCGCGCTTGCGACGGCGTTTGGCGAAAAACAGGAAATTACGGCGGATAGCAAGAAAATAATTTTCAAAAAGCCGTTTCCGCGGATCGCGTTTTCCGAGCTTTTGAGCCGCTACGCTCAAGTGACGGATTACGAGCGCGAGGATCGCGATTCGCTCGCCATACGCGCGCGTCAACTTGGGGTGGAAACCGCGGCGCATGAGTCAAAAGGCAAAATCGCGGATGAGATTTACAAAAAAATCTGTCGTCCGCATTTGGTACAGCCGACATTTCTGATTAATCATCCTTTGGATATTTCTCCGCTTGCGAAAAAACGGGATGAAAATAAAAAAGAAGTGCGTCGGCTCCAGCTGGTGGTCGCGGGAGCGGAGCTTGCAAACGGATGGGCTGAACTCAATGATCCGATAGACCAGCGTGAGCGGTTCGTAGAGCAAGAACAAGAGCGTCAAGGGGGCGAGGATGATGCAATGCGCATGGACGAGGACTATGTGGAGGCAATGGAATACGGTATGCCGCCCGCGGCGGGTCTTGGCATTGGGATTGACCGCGTGGTGATGCTATTCACTGACACGAAAAATATCCGCGAAGTCGTATTATTTCCAACCATGCGTCCAAAACCATGAAGCGGGATTACGGCGTATTTCAGGTTGGGTTGAAGATTTTGCTCCGCAAAGGAGATAAGGTCTTACTGTTGCGTATGAATGATGATGATAACTGGTTGGATTTGCCGGGTGGGAGGATTGATAATGTAGAGTATCGGACGCCGCTTGAAAAAATAATCGCGCGGGAAGTACGAGAAGAGTTGGGACCAAAAGTAAAGTACGTTTTGGGTAAGGCACGTTTTCATTTTCGGCGGTTGCGCCGTAAAGGCGCCAACCCCGCATTTGTCTTTCTTGTGGTGTATGACGCGCAGTGGAAAGCGGGAGAGGTAAAACTTTCTTCGGAACATAGCTCGTACGAATGGATTGACCCGAAGACGCATATCTTAAAAAGATCGGATTTCGGACAGGAGGAAGAATGTCGCGCGTTCAAAAAGTATTTTGCCGCGGCAAGAAAAAAGCATTAAAATTGGAATATGTTGGATATAAAGTTTATTCGTGAGAATCCGGAGAAAGTGAAAAAGGCATTGCGCGACCGCAATGCGGATTTTGATTTGGATTATTTTTTGGAGTTGGACGCGCGTAGGCGTGCAAAAATAAGTGAAGTGGACGGGATGCGCTCGCGGCAAAATGAATTTGCCGATGAGATTGCGCGTTCGTCCGCGGACGCCCGCGCCGAAAAGATAGCGGAGTCGCGCGCATTGAAAGAAAAACTTGGGCATCTTGAATTTGAACTCAAAGTACTGGAAGAAGAATTCGACGAGCTTATGCGCAAAATTCCAAATATGCCGGATTCGGAAACGCCGATTGGTAAAGATGAGCATGATAATTCAGTAGTGCGCGAAGTTGGGGAGAAACCTCAATTTAATTTTCAGCCGCGCGATTATATGGCCATATCTATGAGATCGGGTCTCATAGATATGGAGCGCGCGGCAAAGGTATCTGGTTCGCGGTTTGGGTATATTATGGGCGATCTTGCGCGGTTAGAATTTGCGCTGGTGCAGTTTGCGTTTGATCGGCTCGGGGAAAAAGGATTTATCCCTATTGTCCCGCCCGTGATGGTGCGGGAGGAGATGATGCGGGGTATGGGATATATTGACACTACGGAAGATCGAGAAGAGCGATATGAATTGGCAAAAGATAAATTATTTCTTGTAGGAACCAGCGAGCAGTCCGTCGTGTCTCTGCACGCGGACGAGATTTTTGATGAGAATGACTTGCCCCGCCGATATGTCGCATTTTCCACTTGTTTTCGGCGCGAGGCCGGATCATACGGCAAGGATACGCAGGGGATTTTGCGCGTTCACCAATTTGATAAAGTGGAGATGGTGAGTTTTACGAAGCCGGAGGATTCTATGAAAGAGCATGAGTTTTTGCTTGCTGCGCAAGAAGAATTGATGCAGGCGTTGAAACTTCCATATCGCGTAGTCGCGCTGTGCACTGGCGATATTGCGCGGCCTTCGGCCGCGACCTATGATATTGAGGCGTGGCTTCCAGGGCAAAATAAGAGTAATGGCGAATACCGTGAGACGCATTCATCATCCAACACCACGGATTTTCAGGCGCGGCGGCTTAATATCAAATTTCGGAATAAAGATAATAAACTTGAGTTCGCGCATATTCTCAACGGCACGGCATTTGCCATCGGCCGTATGATTATCGCCATCATGGAAAATTATCAACAGGAGGACGGATCGGTCGCGATACCTGATGTTTTGCAACCATATATGGGTGGATTGCGTTTCATTAAACAATGAAGGATGTCCGTACATGGATTGAGATAGATGCACGCGCGCTCCGCCACAACGCGGAGCAGTTTTTTCGTTTACTCCCCGCGAGTACGCGGCTGATGGCGGTGATTAAGTCCAATGCGTATGGTCATGGACTCGTCTCGACGGCAAAATTACTGGCGGATATTGCGCGAAATGTGCGAAGTCGGACTTCGCACAAGATGAAGGAAGAAAAAATATGGTTTGGCGTGGATTCTATCGTGGAGGCATTGCGCTTGCGGCACCAAGGCATAAAGAATCCGATCCTCGTGCTCGGCCATACTTTGCCGTCTCGCGTTGTTGAGGCGGCAAGCCGCGATATTACGCTCACGGTTTCCAATTTTGACGCGCTTGCGGCGCTCGCAGGAGTGCGTCCGCGCCCTGCATTTCATTTGAAAGTAGATACGGGTATGCATCGGCAGGGATTTATGCCAGATGATATTTTGCGCCTCATTGCGGCCATCAAGAGAAAGAAACTTATTCCCACAGCCGTGTATACGCATTTTGCATCCGCAAAAAATACCAACGATCCTTCTTATACATTATTTCAATTCAAACAATTCCGTAGGATAGTTTCCAGTTTTCGGCAAGCCGGTTTCCAGCATCTGATGTGTCATGCCGCGGCGTCGGGTGCGACACTTCTGTTTCCAGAAACGCATCTGGATATGGTACGCGTTGGTATGGGGTTGTATGGATACTGGCCATCGCCCGAGGCAAGGATAAACAATAAAAATAAAAAGATAAAAGTTGATCTACAGCCCGTTTTGACATGGAAAACCATTATTGCTGAAATAAAAGATATTCCCGCGGGTGCTAAAATCGGTTATGATGAGACCGAGGCGGTAAAGCGTAAAAGCAGGATTGCGGTACTGCCTATTGGCTATTGGCACGGATATGATAGGGGGCTTTCCAGCATCGGCGAGGTACTGATTCAGGGAAAACGCGCAAAAGTGCTTGGCCGCGTATCTATGGATATGATCGTGATTGATGCCACGGATATTCCAAAGGCGAGTGTCGGAGACGAAGTAGTGTTGATCGGCAGACAAGGTAAAAATACGATATTTGCCGACGAGCTTGCCGCCAAAATAAACACGACTGCATACGAATTTCTTACGCGCATCAATCCCCTGATCAGAAGAGTTGTTGTATAAATAGTGAATAATGAAAAGCCGTATCGTTTATACGCCCTCCGGTCCTGCAAAAAAGCGGCGAGAGGGAAAAAAGATATTTTTAGCCGTAGCGATTGGCGCGGGGATTTTGATTGTCTGCGGCGGGATTGTTTTTGTTTTGCGCGCGCCGCGATTGCAGATACAGGATATTGCGTTGAGCGGCATAAAAATATTGGATGAGCAGGCAGTGCGCGATCGGATAAGTGCGGCGTTTGTAGGCGCGCGCGCGTTGATTTTTCCGCGCAGTTCTTTTTTCCTTGCCGATACTGATGAGATTGCATATCGCCTCAAACAGGATTTTTTGAGAATTCGGGATGTCGCGGTTGCCAAGAAATTTCCGGATAAACTTGAGATTGTGATAAATGAGCGCGTATTTTGGGGCGTATTTTGCAATAGAGCGCAAGGGTCATCAACTCCTGCTTGCGCGTATATTGATCCCGATGGTATCGCTTATGAATATGCGCCGGAGCCGCAAGGGAAATTGATTATTTCTATACGAAGTGACGAGGGAGGGGATATTATACTTGGTATGCCAGCAATTGATTTTGCGGTTATGGCAGAGATTCGCAATCTTGCGGAAAAGATTCCCGCAGAAACCGGCATCGCGATTATGGACTTTGAATTGCGCACGCGAGTGCCGAGCGAGATCCGTGCCATCGCAGGAGAAGGATTTGCGATGATTTTTAAGCGCGAGGACGATTATGCCGCGATTCTGCGCGTACTTAAGCGCGTGTTGGAAGGAGAAATAAAAGATAAACAGAGTCGCCTTGATTACATTGACCTTCGCTTCGGCAACAAAGTGTTCTATAAATTGAAGTAGAGCAAGATGATTTCTTGATTTTTATCCATACAAACTTACGATCGTAAGTTTGTATGGATAAATCGAAAAAATCATTGATTATATCCTGACGAGTCCGCTCGTATACGCGGATATTTCTCGAAGGAGACGTTTTTTATCGTAGAGATTTTGTTCGATTATCTTTACCAGCGCGCTTCCTACGATTGCGCCGTCAGCTCCTGATTTTTTCAGCATGGTAATATGTTCTTTTGTGGAAATTCCAAATCCCACGGCAAGAGGAAGATCGGTTTGGCGTTTTATCCTTCTCAAAAGATGTGGTATGCCCGACGAGAGAGAATCTCGCGTTCCGGTCACGCCGAGCACCGATACAATGTAAAGATACCCTCGTGCGTAATAGAGTATTTTTTTGAGCCGTTCGGGCGTTGTAGTGGGAGCAACAAGGAATATGGGGTCTATCCCGGCAATTCGGCTTGCTTCCACAAAAGGTTCGGATTCTTCCACGGGGACATCTGGTATCAATACGCCATCAACACCCGCTGCTTTTGCGTCTTGGTAAAAACGATTGATGTCTCTTTGATAGACGAGATTTGCGTAAACAAGAATCGTGATCGGCACATCGATAAATTCGCGCAGTTTTTTGATAAATGCGAAAACGCGATCGGTGTTCATGCCTGCGCGAAGCGCGCGATTATCAGCCGTTTGGATGGTCGGGCCATCCGCGAGTGGATCAGAATAAGGGAATCCTATTTCTAGAAGGTCGGCGAATGGTATGATTTTTTTGGCAATTGCGATGCCTGTATCAAAATCAGGATCGCCGGCAACTAAAAATGGCATGAACGCAATCTTGTGTCGGCTCCTCGTCTCTGCGAATATTTTTTCTATCCGTGTCATAGTGATAGCGCGCGGGTTACGGTTTCAAGATCCTTGTCTCCTCTTCCCGAAAGATTGATGATGATGATTTTGCTTTTGGGGAGTTTTTTTGCGAGGTTATACGCGTATGCTACCGCGTGCGCGGACTCAAGCGCGGGAATAATGCCCTCGGTTTCGGAAAGAAGTGAAAATGCGTCAAGTGCCTGCGTATCGGTTACGGACGCATACTGCGCTCTGCCGATATCCCGAAGAAAACTGTGCTCGGGTCCGACACTCGGATAGTCAAGTCCGGCTGAAATACTGTGTGTTTCTTGGATTTGACCGAATTTGTCTTGGAGCACGAATGATTTTGTCCCGTGGAGAATGCCGATTTTCCCTCCGGCAAATCGCGCGGCGTGCTTGCCTGATGCAATACCGAGACCTCCGGCCTCAACGCCGATCATTTTGACATTTTTGTCTTTGAGAAAGGGATAAAACATTCCGATGGCGTTACTGCCGCCTCCCACGCACGCGACAAGATAATCCGGGAGGCGCCCTTCTTTTCTTAGGATGTCTTTTTTCGTTTCCTCCCCGATAACTTTTTGGAAATTACGGATTATAAGCGGATAGGGATAAGGTCCTAAAACAGAGCCGAGTAGATAGTGCGTTGTCGTGATATTAGTGATCCAGTCGCGCAGTGCTTCATTGATAGCGTCTTTGAGCGTTCGCGATCCGGATGATACCGGCACGACGCGCGTGCCCAAAAGCCGCATCCGCAATACATTCGGTTTTTGTCGTTCAATATCTACTTCTCCCATATACACTACGCACTCAATGCCGAATTTGGCGGCTACGGTCGCGGTTGCGACACCGTGCTGTCCCGCGCCGGTTTCCGCGATGACGCGTTTTTTACCCATGAAGCGGCTAAGAAGTATTTGTCCGACGGCGTTGTTGATTTTGTGTGCGCCGGTGTGCGTGAGGTCCTCGCGTTTGAGGTATATTTTTGCCCCGCCCGCTTTTTTGCTAAGCCGTTCGGCAAAATAAAGCGGGGTGGGGCGTCCGGCAAAATCATGGAGATGTGCCGTAAGTTCTTTTTGAAAATGTTTATCGCGTGAGAATTTCAGATACGCTTTTTCCAATTCCTCCAGAGCGTTCATCAAAGTTTCGGGCACGAACTGCCCTCCAAATTCGCCGAAATATGTTTTTTTGTTATTGTGATATGCTTTTTTGCTCATGATTTTATTTATAGCACAGTAATAATTGGGTTGCCATCATAGATTGGTTGGTGGGCAGCAGACACGATTGTGTCTGCTGCCCGTTTACTTACCTCGCCAGTGGATCGAAGCCGCCGTGATACTCCGCATGAATTTCGAGGTTCAGAAACATAAATCCTCCATACATCGGAGAGAGGATGTGTCTATTCGGTCTGATCCCCAAATTCTTTTCCTTAAGCCATTCTCGAAACTCTCCTCTCCTAAAGGGATTGGGATGATTTTTTGCCTTAAGAAGCATCTTCTCAAAGTTGTCCCAACAACCCTCAACTCGTTTTTGGTCTAAACCGAGCTGATTTAACTTTGTCGGGTTCAGATGCATATCTTCTTCAAGCCATCGCCTGAAGAGTTCTTCTAAGGACATACCCCACCTATTCTTCTCAGAATCAATAGGTACGGTTATCTTCCACCAGTCCCACTCTTCACCTTGCCACATAGGTACTCCCTTCAGGATTTGAAATGGCGGATTACAAAGAACTTTGCCTTGCCGCCGTGCCGCGCGCTCTCTTTGTGGAAAACGGTCTGCGCCTCTTTTTGGTTTGTCGTTCGTTTGACAATCGCGCCGTTGACT
>JBASTK010000036.1:0-3235 GCA_049274855.1 Candidatus Sungiibacteriota bacterium
CTCGTTCAAGCACTAGATTATCCAGTGCCTCTACTATGGTCTCGTGGTATGGACGGAAAGTGTACTCCTGATCCATTAGATCCATTAGATTTTCCTTGGATAGAATCACTATTGAGGAGTGAATTTAGGACGAAGAACTGATATTGATGATGCACTACTAAAATAAATCTGTCAAGTACCCTTCTTGCTTTGATTCTTCTATACTATCTCTATGGGGATTATTGCAGAACAGATAATTATTCTTTTGATATTACTCTTGGTGATGGGCAAGAGTGCGGCATGGATTATTCGGTCTGCGGTGGGGCTGTCGCGGCTCGCGGGACTTACGGAGTTTATTATTAGTTTGGTGGTTATCACATCCATTTCCGTTTTGCCGGAGATGATTATCTCTGTGCTTGCGGCAGTACAGGGGACGCCGTCACTCGGTCTTGGCACGCTTATCGGGTCCAATGTCGCGGACTTAACCCTCGTCTTTGGCGCGGTCGCTCTTTTCGCGCCCCGCGCCATAAGCGCGGAACCCGCATTTATCAAAGACGATTACATTTTTTTAGGATTTCTCCTGCTTCCTTTGATACTCGGCTTTACTGGACACTACTCGCGGCTTGACGGGATTATCTTGATTGCGGCGAGTGTTGTTTTCTTCGTGCTTATGGCTGAGACAAAACGCCGCCGCGGCATCCATACTCGTACGCACCATACGCATATTGGCCGTTCAGTAATAAAAGAACTCCCTCTCTTGCTTGTAAGCATCGTACTTATGGGAGTATCCGCTTACTTTGCGGTGCAATATGCGGGCGCTATCGCAGAGAATATCGGCATAACGCCGGCGCTCATCGGGCTTTTAATTATCGCGCCCGCCACTGCCCTGCCCGAACTCCTATTTGCGGCGCGCGCAGTACAACGGCATCACAATACGCTTGCGCTCGGCGATGTGCTCGGCACCGTGGTGATAGACACGACTCTCGTGCTCGGCGTCCTCGCGCTTATCCACCCTTTTTCGTTCAATCCGCGTATCATCATTATCACCGGCATTTTTATGTTGCTTGCAGGACTGCTCTTTTTCTCGTTTTTACGCACTGGACGCAAACTGACGCGCAGAGAAGGCGCATTCCTCCTTGCGTTTTATACGCTTTTCGTTATGGTGGAGTTTATCACCCGCAATTGGACGCCGCTCATCGGAAAATGACTAATGTCAAAGCTCAAATGTCAAATCAAATCCAAAATCTCAATGTCAAAATGCCGTCTTTTGGATTTTAAACTTTGAACTTGATTTGAACTTTGGATTTTGACATTTAGATTTATGCAAAAAGTAAAACTCTATAACACCCTCACTCGGCGCAAAGAGATTTTCAAACCAATCCGAAAAGGCAATGTCGGGCTTTATACCTGCGGACCCACGGTCTATAATTATGCGCATATTGGCAACCTACGAACCTATATCTTTGAGGATGTCCTGCGGCGTACGCTCACAGCCGCGGGCTTCCGCGTGCGCCATATTATGAATATCACGGATGTCGGCCACCTCACCTCGGACGCGGATAGCGGAGAAGATAAATTGGAAAAGGGCGCCACGCGCGATGGAAAATCTGTCTGGGATATTGCGCAATTTTACACTGACGCTTTCTTGCGCGATATCGCCGCACTCAATATCCGCCGAGCTGACAAGCTCATCCCCGCCACCGCGACCATCAAAGATCAAATCGCACTCATCAAAAAACTTTTTGCAAAAGGATACGCCTACGAGACCGCGCAAGCCGTATATTTCGATGTCTCGCGGTTCAAAAACTACACGCGGCTGTCGCGCCAGAAATTGAATGAGAAAATTACGGGCGCGCGCGACGAAGTCGTCACTGATCCGGAAAAACGCCATCCACAGGATTTTGCGCTCTGGTTCAAACGCGTGGGCAAATTCAGCGATCATACCATGCACTGGCCGTCGCCATGGGGAGATGGGTTTCCGGGCTGGCATATTGAGTGTTCTGCGATTGCCACCAAATATCTGGGTCAGCCGTTTGATATCCACACCGGCGGCGTGGATCACATCGCGGTGCATCATACCAATGAAATCGCGCAGTCCGAGGGATCTATGGACAAGCCGCTTGCCCGCGTATGGATGCATGGCGAGTTTCTGCTGGTACAAGAAGAAAAAATGGCAAAATCCGCAGGTAATTTTTATACGCTTGCAATAATCACCGAAAAAAATATTGACCCGCTCGCATTCCGCTATCTCGTCCTCACCGCGCACTATCGCTCGCGACTCAACTTCAGCTGGGAATCCCTCGCCGCCGCCGAGCAATCCCTCACGCGTCTCCGCGAATTTACCCGTTTAATACATGGGGGTTCAAGTCCAGTAATAAAAAATGGGACAAAAAAAGAGATGTCAACAAATGTTGACGGTCGTCAACATTTGTTGACATCCTCGAAAGATGTGCGTCTGAAAAATCTAAAAAAATGGGGTGATGCTTTTGATGTGGCACTTGCCGATGACCTCGCGATACCCCGCGCGTTTGCCGCGGTGTGGGGGCTTATCGCCGCGTATCACAAAAATCCCGAGCAATTCAATCCCGCGGCAGTGCGCCGCCTCCTGCTTGACTTTGATAAAATCCTCGGCCTCGGGCTTGATAAAATAAAAAGAGAGTCAATCCCCGCACAAGTAAAAGCGCTTGCCGCAGAGCGCGAGCAGTATCGCACAGCAAAGAACTGGCAGAAATCCGATGAACTGCGGGATCAGATCAAAGCCGCGGGCTATGAGCCAGAAGACACTTCATCAGGAGTTATACTCAAAAAGATAAAATGAAGCATCTCTTATAAGGACAGGATGGGTGGTGTATGGGGAGTCGCGTCTTGTGGATAACTCTTTATTTTTTACTTATCTATAATTTCGTGTTTTAGTCACTGCTTATTTATTGAGTTTTATGGACTTTCTCAAAAATATCATATCTCTCATATCTCTTGACTTCTATCGTGCGGTACGATAATATAAGGATATAAGAGTGACAAGTCTGCTTTAAAGCGACACTGGTCGTTTTTGGAGGGCTCCCGCAAGGGAGCTTTTCTTTTTTGGCGTTATGATAAGGTTTTGCTATAATATATGTCGTGGATGAGTGCCGAGTCCGGCCGGTGTCGGAAGTAGAATTGTCACTCTACATTTCAGGGGTTCGACTCCCCCTCGGTCCACACCGAAAACCCGCGCGATGCGGGTTTTCGTCTGTCACATTGACCGCTAACCCACAGG
>JBASTK010000037.1:0-2806 GCA_049274855.1 Candidatus Sungiibacteriota bacterium
GTCCGGCGGACACATACACGGCAGGGGATGCCGGAATGTGATGACAATTTCTTTTTTCTGCTCGCCAAGCCGCTTGCCGCTTTCCAGAGTGATCGCAACTCCTTGCCATCGAGGAGCCACGAGCGCCGCGTGAACCTTGAAATAGGTTTCTGTTTGCGAATCAGCTGCCACGCCGCGAATCGCGCGGTACCCATCGTACTGCGCGCGCACGCTCGTACGGATAATTTCCTGCTCCGAAGGGATCACGAGTGTGCGCAAAATATCGGCACGGCATCTCCGGAGTGCCGCCGCATCAAAACTCTCTGGTCGATCCATGGTAATCAACGCAAGCATCTGGAGCAGGTGATTCTGTCCTACATCGCGAAGCGCCCCCACGCCGTCATAAAAACTTCCACGATCTTCCACACCGATATTCTCCCACAAACGAATATCGATCCGTTCAATCGCATCGCTATTCCAATTATTTTCAAAAAGATTGTTGGAGAAACGAAACGCCAAGATATTCTGGATCATTTCTTTAGCAAGATAATGATCAATGCGATAAATCTGTTCCTCACGAAATAATGTGCCAAGCAGTTCATCCAGCGCCTGCGCAGTATCGGCATCCTTGCCAAACGGCTTTTCCACAATAATCCGCGTCCATCCCGCGTCCCGCTGCCGATGTTGCCCGATGTCGAATGCGGGTGACCCGTTCCCATGAGACCACATCCCCGCATCCCCTCTATTATTACTTCGCGCAAGCCCCGACTCCGCAAGATTCGTCAGTACTATTGCATACATCTCCGGTGTCACCGCCAAATAAAAAAGTTTATTGATCCGACATCCCGCCGCGCGTTCTTTTTTTTCAATTTCGCGTTTCAGTGCATCATACGCCTCGCCCGTATCAAAAAACCCTCGCACAAAACTAAACATCTCCAAAAAGTTCTTGTCTGATTGTACTGATTTTTTTTTATGATAATTTCCAAGCGCATCCGCGATATGGCGGCGAAACGCGGCGACATCCAAATCACGGCGTGAAAATCCGATGATGGAAAAGGGCGGCGGCAGTTTGCCCTCCTGAAACAAATGCCAAAGCGCCGGCACGATTTTACGCCGTGCCAAATCGCCGGTAGCCCCGAATATCACCAAAATTGTCGGAGTTTTGTTCACCCCGTTAGAGATATGTTTTATCATGATCAGCTCTTGATTGTGTATCCCCGCGAAAAATTCAATAAATCTCTAACGGGGTTCATACACAAACACGCCTCGTTATCGGAGGATTATCAAAGAAATTACCATGAGAAAAAGAATAATGAAGGACAAGAATTATTTCTTGGGGAGGAACTTCATCATCTTCGTGCCGCAGACCGTGCAGACACCGCGCATGGCCCGGCGCTCGCCGCCTTTGCCCATGAAGGTCTCTTCCTTCGTGTCCTTCATCTCGCGATCCTTCGCACGACACTTTACACAATATCCTGTATCCATATCCCCATCCTACTCTATCGGCAAAAAAATAGCAAATCGCATTTTGTTGTCATTCCCAATGCTATCGGGAATCCAGTTGTTTAATTTATTGAAAAACAAGTTCTAAAAAATAAAAAGACGCCCGTGCTAAAAGCCCGGGCGCCCGATGCCAACTCCACCGAAGAACTATCTACAATCCCGCCACAGCAACCTCCTGCTCCGAATCCGGATTTTCATCCTCCGCCCGCGCGCGCATAAGATAATCCTGCACGCGCCGCTGTTCAATCTCCCGACGCCACGCGTTCGTCAACTGACTACTGCTACAAAAAAACAAACGCTGGATAGTGCCTTGGATAAAGCCGTACCGCACGGCATTCATGATAGAGAGACCTGTTTGCTTAAAACCAACACCATAGTCGCCGTAGATTTGTCCCCAAATGCACTTCTTCGGGTGCATCATATCCAAATCTTTAGATTCTACCTCTTGGATCCATGTAGGATGCACGACATCCATAAACTCTGCACCCCGAGCCGCCCGCCGAGCAACGATACTTCTCATAACCACTCCCTCCTTGCCAAAATTATTGAGGTTGAACCTCAATAATTTTATGATAACCGCCTCATTGCGCGCGTTTGCGCGCGAGGAACGCCGCGCCATGACCGTACTTTGTATTGACCTGAACGCCTTTGGCACAAAGGCCATCGCGGGCGCATTCTTCTTCGGTGAAAATCTGCCGTTCTATACTCACCAGCGCCTCCAAACGGCTGACGCCAATCTGCGCCGCAGTAACGCCCCCGCCATTCACCAACGCCGCCACACCAATAAGGATGCCGCCGGCATCAATGATAGCGCGCGCCGTGCCTCTCGCCGAACCGCCGGTCGTCAAAGTATCTTCAACTCCGAGAACGCGCCTGCCTCGCACATCCTCGGCAAACCCGCGCTTGAGCATAAAACGAGGCCGTCGCAGTATGATTTTTTCTCCCTCTGCGACTTCAAAAGTACGACCGGAGGACAGAGTAACGGTAAGTGAATCGCCGCCTACGATCCTTTCTCCCAGCACCACTTCTTCGTATTCGGTATAAAGCGCAAGCACTTCAGGATAATCCGGACGAAGACGCGTGAGATGATGCGCGGTCCAATGCGACAAGGGAATCGCTCCGATTGCGGGAGCCACGACCACATCAATATCATACCCTACGAATCTTTCTGCGATTCCCGCACAAAGCTCGGACGCAACACTTGTGAGTCGAGTCGCACGATCTTTTGCAACATAGAGCGAAAAATGCACGCCGCTCGTGCCGACGAAATGCCCTTCCTCCATTGCTCCAGATTCCGCAAGGAGCTGTTTCGTCCTCTCTGGCG
>JBASTK010000038.1:0-2385 GCA_049274855.1 Candidatus Sungiibacteriota bacterium
GGGCGGGGGAGACACTAAGGATCGTTGAGTGCGTAATCACTGATTCAGTTGAAATTGTAAAGAAAGAATTGAGCCGCGCTATTCATCAGGGACTTGAAGGCGTGGTCATAAAAAATCTTACGGCGCCGTATGAGGCGGGGAACCGCGGGTTTCATTGGATTAAACTGAAAGCAAAGAGTTCTTCGCTTTTGCATCTGCGTGCGGGGGAGACCGGGACCGGGGCAAAATTGCCGGATACGATTGATTGCGTGGTGATGGGCGCGTATCGGGGCCGCGGCAAGCGCGCAAAATTCGGTGTCGGCGGATTTTTGCTTGGTATTGCGGGAATGGATGATAGATTTTATACGATTTCGCGCCTTGGCACAGGTCTTTCAGACGAGCAGTTCCGCGAAGCGCATCGGCGCATGAAAGCATACGAAGCGCGGGAAAAGCCGAAAGAATACATCGCGGACGACGAGACCGCACCTGATATTTGGATTCGTCCGTCGCTTGTGGTAGAAATACTTGCAGATGAGATCACGCGCTCTCCCCGTCACACCGCAGGCAGGGGGAAAGGTGATACGGGCTATTCCCTGCGTTTTCCGCGCCTCGTCCGGTTTCGCGACGATAAAAAACCAGAGGACGCGACAACTACGGACGAGATTATAAAAATGCATCGGCATCAAAAAACTGCGTTGTCAAAATAACTATGGCAATTACACGGGAAGAAGTAAAACGAATTGCGGCTTTGGCACGGATTACGCTCACGGCCGAGGAAGAAGAACTTTATGAAAAAGAACTCTCCTCGGTTTTGGCATTTGTCGCGGAATTGGAAAAACTTGATGTGCGGGATGTAGCGCCTATGACTGGCCGCCCCAATGGGCGAGCCTCGCCTCGTTGGGCGGGCGGTACGGATCTGATGACAGTTATGCACGAGGACGCCGTGGGAGATGCTGATCTTGAAGGCAAGTCCGCGGACTTGCTCGCCGCAGTCCCCGAGTGCGAGAATGGATGGGTGAAAGTGAAATCGGTGTTTTGATATATTTATGAAATTAAACGAATTGACGATTCAAGAAGCGAGCGCGGGCATACGGAAAAAAGATTTTTCCGTGAGCGAATTGGTGTCCGCGTGTCTCAACGCAGTTGCGGGAAAAGACGCTGACATCCACGCATATCTGGAGATTTTTGAGGATGCGCGGGAGGAGGCGAAGAAAAGAGACGAGGAGATAGCGGCATATTCCGTAGAAGAACTCCAGCGCCTGCCGCCGCTCTTCGGCATACCGCTCGCGATCAAAGACAACATTTTGATTGCGGGGAGACGGTGCACCGCGGGATCGCGCATGCTTGAGAATTATGTCGCGCCGTACGACGCGACCGTGATACGGAAATTAAAAAAACAGGGCGCGGTATTTCTCGGCCGCACCAATATGGATGAGTTTGCGATGGGCGGCTCCACCGAGCACTCGGCATACGGGCCGACTAAAAATCCGCGGGATTTGACGCGCGTGCCCGGGGGATCCTCCGGCGGATCTGCGGCTGCGGTGGCGGGGGATATGTGTTTGGGCGCACTCGGCTCGGATACCGGCGGATCTATCCGCCAGCCCGCGGCGTTTTGCGGTATTGTCGGCATGAAGCCGACCTACGGCGCTGTGTCGCGTCACGGCTTGATTACTATGGCGGCGTCGCTGAATCAAATAGGTCCTATGGCAAAATCAGTTGCGGATACAAAAATATTATTTGATGTTATTTCGGGCGCGGACGCATTTGATGCAGTTGCGTATGAAAAACGACAAATCATAAACGACAAATCACGCGGATTGAAGAATTTTAAAATCGGTGTGCCGCGCGAGTATTTCGGAGCAGGACTTGATGCGGAAGTGGAACGGACAATACGAGGCGCATTGAAACAAATGGAAGACGCGGGCGCTATACTTGTAGATATTAGTTTGCCTCACGCATCCTTGGCGCTTCCGGCGTACTATATTATTGTGCCGTGCGAAATATCGGCGGATCTTGCGCGGTTTGACGGTATCCGTTACGGCCACCGCGCGATCGATGCCGTGACTCTTTTTGATACTTATACGCGGTCGCGCGCCGAGGGATTTGGGGCGGAAGTGAAGCGGCGCATTATGCTTGGCACTTACGCATTGTCCGCAGGATATTATGACGCGTATTATGTGAAAGCCCAAAAAGCGCGGGCGCTTATTCGTGATGATTTTGTGAGTGCTTTTGCAAAAGTAGATATTATTGTTGGACCCACGACCCCGACTCTGGCGTTTGCATTCGGCGAACACAGCCGTGATCCCTTGAGTATGTACCTTGCGGACATCTATACCGTTGCCGCAAATCTTGCCGGGCTACCCGCGCTCTCGCTTCCGGCGGGCAATATCGCGATGGGTGGTATAT
>JBASTK010000039.1:0-9076 GCA_049274855.1 Candidatus Sungiibacteriota bacterium
AAATCATTCTTACATTATTCACCGCAGATTGCAGCTATTACTAATATAGATACCGAGCATCTGGATACTTATAAAACAGCGACTGGGGTGGAGAAAGCATTTGTCCAGTATCTCGGCAAAGTCCCGCGGGACGGCGCGATCATCGCCAATGCCGATGATGAACGCACGCGGCGCGTTGCCAAAAAATTTGGTAAACAAGTCGTCTGGTATACACGCGATTCCTCTGATGCCGCGGTAATAAAAAAAATCCTCAAAGTACCCGGCAGCCATAATATCTCCAATGCCCTTGCGGCGCAAGCAATCGGCAGAACACTCGGCATCGCCGAATCCGCGATCCTGCACGCCCTCTCGCGTTTTCGCGGCACATGGCGACGGTTTGAATTCAAAGGCATGCTGAACGGCGGGCATATATTTAATGACTATGGCCATCATCCGCGAGAAATCATAGCGACCTTACAGGCCAGCCGCGACCGATTCCTGTGGCGCCGCATTTGGTGCGTATTTCAGCCGCACCAGTATCAACGCCTTAAATACCTCTGGAATGACTTCCTCGGCGCGTTTGATCTTGCGGATCGCATCGTACTCCTGCCGGTATATGATGTCGCAGGACGCGAAACCAAAGCCGCAAAAACAGCGGTCAATTCTGAAAAACTTGCGTGGGCGCTTGCTAAGCGCGGCAAAAATGTCTCATATCACGATTCATTTGGCGATGCCACATCCCTGCTCCGAGCCGAAGTCCGCAGAGGCGATGCCGTCTTGATTATGGGCGCGGGAGATATTTATCATCTCGCGGATGATCTTATTTGACGCGTATTTCTCTTTTAGCGTACACTATAACAATGAAGATAAATCGCCAGTATTATCAAAAAATAGTCCTCATCGCGGCTTCTTTTTTTATTTTGGGCACGAGCTTTTGGCTTGGGGCTCTCTACGGCTCCACGCATCGGCCGCCGGCAGAGTATGTTCTTGGTATCATCAATCAAAAACCGCCCGAGCAATTGCAAAGCGTTGACCTTGGACTTTTCTGGGAGGCGTGGGCACGACTGGAAGAAAAATATGTTGATCGGGCAAAAATAGACCGACAGAAAATGGTATACGGCGCGATACAGGGGCTTGCGCAGTCACTCAAAGATCCCTACACGCAGTTTTTCCCTCCTGCCGAGTCCAAACAATTTCAGGAAGACATCAAGGGATCGTTTGGCGGCATTGGCGCTGAAATCGGCATACGCAAGGGAGTGCTTACTATCATAGCACCCCTCAAGGGCAACCCTGCGGAACGCGCGGGGCTTAAAGCCGCCGACAGCATCCTAAAAATCAACGATACTCCGACCGCCGATCTCGCGCTGGAAGAAGCAGTGCGCATGATCCGCGGAGAGGTCGGCACCATCGTCCGACTGCTCATATTCCACGAAGGCATGAGCAAACCAAAAGAATACGCGATCACTCGCGCTATTATCAAAGTCGTGATTTTGACGACCGAGAAACGGCCGGACGGCATATTTGTCATTAAGCTCAACGAGTTCACCGAGAGCGCGGCAAGCGAATTTAGGAAGGCAGTGCAGGAGTTTGCGGACAGCCGATCGCAGAAACTCATACTGGATTTGCGCAATAATCCGGGTGGATATCTGACGGTCGCGGTGGATATTGCCAGCTGGTTTGCGACGGCGGGGGATATCATCGCGCGAGAGCATTATGCGGACGGCAAAGAAGATCTGTATCGCTCCAGCGGCTATCGCTTGCTTGAAAATGTCCCGACCGTGGTGCTCGTCAACGAGGGCTCGGCGTCGGCATCAGAAATAGTCGCAGGCGCGCTCCGCGATATCCGCGGCATCAAGCTCATCGGCGCCAAAACATTCGGCAAGGGATCCGTGCAGGAAGTTGTCGATATATCGCAGAAGGCATCTCTGAAAATCACGATCGCTAAATGGCTTACACCCAAAGGCACGGAGATCAACGGCAAAGGATTGGAGCCAGATATAAAAGTGGATTTGCCGGAAACCCCGCCAAAAGGCGATGAAGGCAAAGACCTAATTCTTGAAAAAGGCATTGAAGTATTGAAGGAATTATAATTCCTATTTAGCGCGGTTCCCTGATGTATGATGAGATAAACGGTGATTGACAAGACATCATCCAAAGCGCTATTATTGAACTATGCAGCGAAGTAAATCTAAAAAAACAATTGCGGTGGTAGATACTTCATACGGAAGTCATCGCGTCGTGTTTGAACGAGATGAGCGGAAAGGATATGTGGCGACCGCGCCCGACCTCCCAGGAGTAATCACTTGGGGACAAAATCTCGCTGAAGCAAAAAAAATGGTTCGTGAGGCGATTGAACTGTGCGTAGAATGCATGGCTGAAGCGCGAATTGCAGCTGAGAAAACCGCGCATCCGATGATAGTCCGTCGACCGCGCGAACGAATACTGGTATGAGTATCATTCCCATCCTGACGCCGGCTCATATGCTTGCAATCCTGTTGAGAACAGGATTTAAAATTATCCGGCAAAAAGGAAGCCATATCCGTCTTGCGCATCCGATCACCGGCAGAGCGACGACTATCGCCATGCACGCAAAAGATTTTTCTCGCGATCTCATGATGAAGATTCTCAAACAAGCGGGGATCTCAATAAAAGATTTTCTCGCCCTGCTGAAAAAAATATAACCATGAAAGTGATTCTTCTGCAAGATGTAGCGGCACTCGGACGCAAGGGCGACATTAAAGACACGAGCGACGGATACGCGAGGAATTTCCTCCTGCCTCGCAAATTAGCTGCGCCTGCAACAGTAGGCGCAGTGCAGATGATTACAGAAGACAAGACCCGTCGGGAGCAAGAGCAGTTGAAACATACGGCGATATATCAGGTAATCGCCGAGAAATTAAAAAACACGCCGATTACGCTCAAAACAAAAATCGGTGAAAAGGGTAAGGCGTTCGGTTCCGTCACTGCGGTAAAAATCCGCGACGCGCTGAAAAAACAGGGGATTGCGGTGGAAAAAGAATGGATTGCCATCGATGATCCCATCAAGACCATGGGCGAGCATACGGTTGAGATAAAATTTCCGCATGGCATAATCGGGGAAATAAAAGTAATCGTGAAAGCGGAATAAAAACATGTCAACAAAATACATTTTCGTCGTCGGCGGCGTGATGTCAAGCGTAGGCAAGGGAGTTGCCACCGCATCCATTGGGAAAATACTCCAGGCGCGGGGGTATCGCGTGTCGCTCGTGAAATGCGATATGTATGTGAATATTGACGCGGGCACTATCCGCCCGACCGAACATGGCGAAGTATTTGTCGGAGAAGACGGTATTGAGGCGGATCAGGATCTGGGCACTTATGAGCGGTTTACTGATCAGGTTTCAACCGCCGTGCATTATCTTACGACCGGACAAGTGTATGCAGAGGTTATCAGGCGCGAACGCAATCTGGAATACGGCGGCGAGGATGTAGAGGTGGTACCCGACATACCTAACGAAATCATCCGCCGTATTAAAGAGGCGGGGGAGAAATCTAACAGCGATTTCGTCATCATTGAAATCGGCGGAACCGTCGGCGAATACCAAAATGTGCTTTTTTTGGAAGCGGCGCGCATGCTCAAACAGCGCCATAAAAATGATGTGCTATTTGTACTGGTGAGTTATCTGCCAATCCCGGGAAAAGTGGGGGAGATGAAAACAAAACCGACCCAATATGCCGCCCGCACCCTCAATGCCGCGGGCGTGCAGGCCGACTTCATCCTCTGCCGGTCAGAACAGCCGATTGACGATAAGCGGCGCGAGAAATTGGCGCTTTTTTGCAATATAGAACCGGAGGACGCCATATCAGCTCCAGATGTGGATTCTGTCTACGATATACCCGCCAATTTCTTCAAAGACGGGCTTGATGTGAAGATATTAAATAAGTTCGGGCTTGCGCCAAAAGAGGATACGCTTAATACATGGATTGATTTTACAAAAAAAGTCGCCACGCTCACGGATACCGTATCTATCGGCATTGTAGGAAAGTATTTCAACACCGGAGAGTTCACGCTCGCTGATTCCTATCTTTCGGTTATTGAATCAATCAAGCATGCGGCATGGCATCACGGAGTTCAACCACGCATCTCATGGCTGGACGCTGAAACTTATGAGAATGATCCGGCACGATTGGAGGAATTGGCAAAATATAACGGCATTATCGTACCCGGAGGATTTGGGCCACGCGGCGCGGAGGGTAAAATTCTCGCGATTCAGTATGCTCGCGAGAATAACATCCCGTATTTCGGACTCTGCTATGGCATGCAGTTGGCAACTATAGAATTTGCTCGTCATGTTGCAGGCATAACTGATGCCCACACGACCGAAGTCAATCCAAAAACCGCCCATCCTGTCATTGATGTCATGCCCGAGCAGATGATCAATATAAGAGAAAAAAAGATGGGCGGATCTATGCGTCTCGGCGCGTATTCCTGCGACCTTGTAGACAACACAATCAGCAAACAGGCATACGGCGCTCCCCGCATTTCCGAACGCCACCGGCACCGCTACGAATTCAATAATACGTATCGCGCACAGCTGGAGCAAAAAGGGCTGATTATTGCCGGAATAAACTCCGAACGAAACCTTGTAGAGATCATTGAATTAAAAAATCACCCGTTTTTTATGGGTGTCCAGTTCCATCCGGAATTCAAATCTCGACCGCTTACGCCGCACCCGCTTTTTATAGCATTCATCGCCGCGGCGATGAAAAAAGAGGGTGACCAAGCGGCATAAAGCGCCTGTAAACAAGCGCTTTATGCGTTGTAGATCATTTATCTATTTTTATACGGCAAGAGGAGGCGCAATAATATGTACGATCTTGCTGAGGCGCCGCGATCCGTCAAAACGGGTCTTGTGGTGATTGCGGAATTGCACCAGTCCTTCGCGGACGGCATAGAGCGTATCATCACCGCCGCGCTTGATTCCCTGACCTGCAATAAATTTTGTACCGCGCTGGCGTACGACAATATCGCCGTTTTTTACGATTTGACCATCTGATTTTTTGATCCCGAGATATTTTGGTTGCGAATCACGGCCGTATTTAGCCGCGCCCGCAGATTTAGTATGTGCCATGTTTGTCGAAATTTACAAGAACTCACCTCAAAAAATTGTCATTCCCGCGAAAGCGGGAATCCAAAAAATCAGTACAGAATACTGGATTCCCGATCGGGCCTGCCCTCAACTTGATGGGGGGTCGGGAATGACAGAGAGACATTTTTGGGATAAGTTCAAGCTACTTAATCAATTAACTCTTTTATGCTACCCGAACGGATAGAAAAAGTCAAAGAGTGGTACGAAGCCAATAAAAAGGATATCTTTACCGCGGCTTTTATTTTCCTTGTCGGCCTTGGGAGTTTTGGATTAGGACGGCTTTCGGTGATATGGCCTGAAAAAGAACCGATCACTATTATCGGTGCCGATATTGATGGTTCCACTGCTGAAGTTGCCAGCGGCTCAGCCGCCGCATGGAACGCAGGGACGGGTGCCACGCTGTCGAACAAACGCAACATCGGCAGCGATACAACAATATCGGCACTGGGAAAATATGTCGCCTCCAAATCCGGCTCCTATTATCATTTCCCCTGGTGCGCCGGGGCGCTCCGCATCAAAGAGACCAATAAAATCTGGTTTCAGACCAAAGCAGAAGCCGAGGGTAGGGGACTCAAACCCGCCTCCAACTGTCCCGGACTATAAAGATCGTCTTGTCCCTACTTATCAGCGATCACTGGTAAGTGATGAATTATGACGCATGATGCGCGCCCGATGGATCTTCTTCCGCCGCGTCTTCCGGACCCTTAATCTTTTTCATAGATGCGGTGATGACGGTATATTCTTTTGCCACGGCACGCGCCTCCTCCACCGCGAGACGCACCTCTTCCGGCACTTCATACAATATTTTCTTTAATTTCGCCGCATCCATATCCAGCACCGCCTCCCACTTGCCAAAAGGGGATAGGAGCGCTTTCACTTTTTCCTCATCATACGCGTAGCGCTGTTGGGTTTTCTTGGACAAATACCCCTCGTCGCCAAATAGCCGCGTCAGCCCCTCCCGCTCCATATATACTTCTATTTTGTCATGCAATTCGTCCATCCGATCCTTTATCTTCTTCTCTGATTTCTTAAGCGCGAGATACTCATTGACCGCATTGTCTCCCTCCACTTGATTGGCAATGCCCGGATTCTTATCTTTATACAGGTGTTTCCACGCCGGGCACAGCGGCCGATACCCGCACCAATTACAGAGGATGGACGGCATCGGCTCAAAATCCTTGCCCGATTTTATTTTCTCCTGTATCTCGGCAATGGTTTTGAGCACATGCCGCTTAATTTTCTCCGTGGCGTCCGGCGCCGGATGCGCGGTCAATTTCTCGTCATGCTTGAGGAAATACAAGCTCAATTTAATATCTTCGGGTTTCAGGTGCGGCCAGCGATTCTGCAAGCCCAGCGAGTAGAGCGAGAGCTGGAGATCACGGTTAAGCGCGTCCTGCGAGGGCATCCGTTTGCCTGTCTTGTAATCAATGATTTCATATTTATCATCCGCCAATTTGTCTATCCGGTCAATGATGCCTGCAAGAATATGCGTTTCGCCGGTTTTTTCATCCACGAGTGATACTTCAAACCGCGATTCCAAATCCACGACCAGATAATTCCACGGCGCGTTTTTCTCGTAGAACTTTTTCAGCATCCGCACGCCTTCCTCAAAAAAAAGTTTTGCCTCGTCCTCCGTCCACGGACGCTTGAGCGGATCGTTTTTTGACTCGGCGAGAAACACCTCGCGTGCCGGCCAGTGCTCGCGGAAATACGCCACCACCTCGTCCAAAGTCGGGTACAGGGGAGTGCGGCTGAACATATACTCTAGCGAGTCATGCACGAGCGAGCCAAAAATCGCCTCCCGCGACTTGGGCGCGCGAATCCGATCAATCTCCTGAAACTTATACTGCTGGGGGCAGCGCAGATAAGTATCTATTGCCGAATACGATGTCCGCATGAGATAATCATACCACGCTCATCAGCGTATGCATATCACCACATGCATAAGTTCATATACATCTGGCACTCCTCGTAAATAAGGAGATAGGCGCCAATTTAACAAGTTTCGCGGTACCCGGGGATTTCTCTTCGAAACTGATTTCCCTGCCAGTAATCGTTCTTTTACAAGGAGCAACCCGATAAACGCCACCGATTTTATGGCGGAAAACTACACCAAGGAGATAGTATGCAAGGATCCATTATTGCCTGCCGTGAACACCGTTGCGTACACAACGCCACCACAAGGCAATGGCAGGAGGTCTCGCAGGAAGTTTTTGACGAGTTGATGGCGATGGCGCAAGAGATTGGCGATGTTGTGGTGTATGAGGGGTGTTGCCCGACTTGCTCAGAAGCGGCATCTCAATCGTTTTCCTTGCTGTATCATCACCGCTACGCAGACGCTATGACGCGGGAGTTGAGATCCGATGTACTTCCCGCCTATAACGCGGAGGACGACTAAATGAGGTGCGGAGATAATTTAATCGGTCGCGTATGCTTACAGTGCAAGCAATTACTACTCAACGGCAAACCACTTGCGTATGATGGACAAGATGTCCTGCATAAGGTTTGCTATGATAAGGCGTTGCAGACATTCGCAGGAGTGATGAAGTTGGCTCGCATAGGGAGGGCGATTGCCGAGTATGTGTATTATCGGGACAATATCGGTGCTCCTTAGTTTAATCGCCTCGGAGGTGGGCTTTGTACACCTCCACAGATTTAAACGGTTGCCTTATCAGAAAGATTCTGTTTCGGGAGCAGGGGAGTATTGTGGATAACTCGGCTTGTTTGTTTATACCGAACTGAGTATAATATCCCTACTGCTCATACTTACTAAGTAAATCTACGCGGTAGAAACGACATTGGTTCATCCTGCGTCACTCTATCGCTTTCACTTTCAACTATGCCTCTCCCACGTCTGGATGATTTCCTCTTGAGTATCAAGACAAATAATTATTCTCCCGAGACGCTCTATAATTATGAGCGGGACTTGGCGGTGTTTAGTCGTTTTCTTGACGAAGATGTCAAGACCTTGTTTGCGGATTTATCCAAACGCACGATTGAGCTTTATAAAGCATACCTATCGTCGCGCGATCGCAAGACCGCGGGACGCAAAAAAACTCCGCAGCAGCTTTCCGCGGGCTCTATCAATCGCGCACTCTCCAGCTTGCGCGCGTATCTGAAATATCTCGTAGATGCCGATGAATCGGTGCCAGTGCCGCCGGAGGCGGTCAAGCTCGTCAAAATGCCACGACCGCACGCCCGCGTGGCGGAATTCCAACAGCTCGTAGAGCTCATCGAATCCCCCGCCCAATTTGAAAAAATAAAAGAAGTGATTTTGCGAAACCGCGCGCTCCTGGAAACACTCTTTGCAACCGGCATGCGTATCTCGGAGCTGGTGTCTCTCAACCGCGACCAGATAGACAAAAGCGGACGCATATTCATCCGTGGCAAAGGCAAAAAAGAGCGCTTCGTCTATCTCACGCCGCGCGCACACAAGCATATCCAAAATTATCTTGAGATACGCAGTGACGAATGTCCGGCGCTTTTCATTCCCTACAGCGGCCGCAATATGGGTAAAGTAAAAGCGCGCATATCCCCAAATTATGTCCAGATGAAAATGAAGCAATATCGCACGCGCCTCGGCATCAATGTGCCAACATCGCCCCATTCGCTTCGGCATGGGTTTGCGACCTATCTCGCGGAGCAGGGCGCCAATCCCGCGGCAATTCAAATCTTGCTCGGTCATGAGTCGCTCCAAACCACCACGCGCTATGTGCACGCCTCGGACAAATACGCCGAGAAGACCCATCGGCAATTCCATCCGCTAAAATAACGGTAATAAAAAAACCCAGTCGTGTATAAACAATCGACTGGGTCCTTATATTTATATAACTTTAAAAATCTCGTCCCGGTACTCTTCCTCGCCTACGCGGAATGCCTGCCATTTACCGTCAATAAATTGAGCTGTGGTGCTCACCTTCCCGTTAAACCCGTCAAGGCGGATAGACATAAGACCAGTATCTATATCC
>JBASTK010000040.1:0-4867 GCA_049274855.1 Candidatus Sungiibacteriota bacterium
TCTCGCGGATAAAAAAAAGCGACAGGATAATCAGTATTATGATTGTCCCTTAGATACGCCGCCTCCTACGCTCACCGCCGATTTTACCGATTTTTCCGCGCTTGCTATGATTACTCCGCCCGGCTCCCTGACCGGCGATCGCGATGTTGCCAAGGGGCATTTTTGGATCTGGACCGGCGGCGCGCGGGTGCCGCTGTATGTGCCGGTGGATGCGGTGTTTGAATCCATGACATCAGGACCTGCGTCCGCCCAAGACCCCACCATCCACCACACGCTCAATTTCAAGGTTAAAGACCGATGCGGTTTTACATTCAGATTCGGTCATATTACCGAGCCGGACACATCGCTCGTCCCGGGCGCTGTCTTATCCGCTGGCTCGCGCGTCGCCTACACGATCGGCAATCTCAAATCCGGCAACTGGGACATAGGATTTTACAATATGCTAAAAGAAGGCGAGCTTGCAAAGATAAACGCATTTGGTCTGCATCGCTACGGCGTATGCCTCATAGATTATTATCCGCCGGAGAAGCAGCGGGCGTATCGCGCGCTCTTTGACCCAAGCGGTCCGCGCCGCGTATGCCAATACTGAAAAAACATCTGAAATCCTATTGCTTAGCGAACGCGCAGGATTTGGGCTACGGACTGCGTCATGCGTTATACTAAACTAACTATGAGTCGCAATTTATTTATTTAATTTTTCATTATGATGATGCCTTACAATAAACATATCGGGGTACTTTTGATTCGTCTGGGCCTGGCGTATGTATTTATAATCCACGGATGGAGCAAATTTATGAATATCGCGGGTACGACGCAATTTTTTGCGTCATTGGGTCTTCCGTGGTTTATGGTATATTTCGTTGCAGGCGTGGAGGTGCTCGGCGGGCTTGCTATACTGCTTGGCATCCGTACGCAATGGGCGGGGTTTGTACTTGCAATAAATATGCTCGCGGCAATGATGCTGACTACATCGCCGCGGGGATTTGCCGGACATGAGTTTGAAATGATTCTTTTCCTTATGGCTCTTGCGGCCGCTTTTATCGGCGCAGGAAAATACGCGGTATCATCCGAAAAAGCAGAAGATTAACCCCCCCGCTTACTCTATAGCGCAGAGTAAGCGGGGGGTGCATAAGTTCACATACATATTGGACTCTCTGGGCGAGTCCAAACAATGAGGATTTTCAATGTATATCGCGGGGTAAAGGGGTTTGTCACCCTGTATCATGACGCATTACGCTATGCGTATATGATTACACCCAAAGCACTGCGTAAAGCCCATATCCTCGTATTCTGGGAGAAGCACGGATTGCGTGCGACTCTTGATGCGTTCCCGGTCAAACGCGCCACACTCTTTCTCTGGAAGAAGCAGTTCATCGCGGGAGGGAAGAAAGCAGAGGCACTCAATGAAAAGAAACGCACTCCTCTGACGAAGCGCAAGCGTCTGTGGCCGGAACCAATCATCGCTGAAATCAAACGCCAGCGTTCTCTGCATCCCAATATCGGGAAAGACAAGGTGCATATCATCATTGCCCCCTTTTGCGAGCAGAACAATTTGCCGCTCCCCTCTGTTTCCACCATTGGCAGGATCATCAAGGACTGCGGAGGTCTGCGCGTGTTCCCTCAAAGGGTGCGCCATAACGGAAAGATCGTGCCCATCAAACGAAAAAGGGTCATACGCAAGCCCTATGACTTCAAAGCAGAGTACCCGGGGCATCTCGTAGCATTGGATACCATAGAGCGGTTTGTGCATGGACTCCGCAGATACATCATCACCTTTGAGGACATCCATACTCGATTCAGTTTCGCATGGGCAACAACGAGTCATGCGTCATTAGCCGCAAAGGAGTTCTTTGATTATTGCCGGATGGTATTTCCATATCCCTTTGTCTTCGTGCTCACCGACAACGGCTCTGAATTCATGAAGCATTTTGATGAAGAACTGCGGCGATTGCATCTGATCCATTACCACACCTACCCCCGCACTCCCAAGATGAATGCGCATTGCGAGCGGTTCAACCGCACCATACAAGAAGAGTTTGTGGATTATCATGCGGGAGCATTGATTGATCCTGTTGCATTCAATCAGCAATTGATTCCTTGGCTCGTGTGGTACAATACCGAGAGACCGCATTGGGGACTGAACTTACAATCCCCTATGCAGTTTATATTAACCGCTCAATCGGAAAAGTCCAATATGAGGTGGACTGATACATGCGCTTGACTTTTGTCTTTGTATTCTGGTATACTGGCAGTATTAATCCTTGGCGAAGGCCTGCCCTTTTTGGCAGAGATTGGTTCCTGAAAAGGAAATAGCCAAGGTGCTACATAAAACCCTGCTTTACGCAGGGTTTTATGCTGATAAATCAACAAGATATCCCTCTTGTTTTGCCCGCCTGAATAACTCTTGCGTATCCTTATTCTTGAGAAACGCGCTCCGGATGCACCCTGCCCACATATCAGCAAGACGGATCAGCGGTTCGCTTTCGTCCCGTCTGCTTTTCACTATACGGAGAGAAATACCGCTCGTCCGAAGCGCATTCGTGAGTTCTTTTGCCTTCTGATCATCAATGCCATCCACATAGATGTTTGCGCGATACCTGCCTTTTATTACCCGCTTGATTGCTTTCTCAAGAATATAAATCATGGGAAAGAAAAACGGGATAGGCTTTTTGTAATGGGCGACAAAGACACCTCGCGCAACGATTTTTTGCTCAAGGATAGAAACAAGATAGCGCATCCTATTCTCATGGCGAACTTTATGCCATTTTTTTCGATTTGTCCCAGTGATCCGTTCAATATCCTCAAGCCGTCTTCGTAAGGACTCCTGATCTCCCTCTATTATCACGGCAACCACCACAAAAAAATCCGATTTTGGATCTTGACCCGCCTCATCAACATAACAATAGAGTTTCTGCATATGGTTTGACGGTAGCAAATTTATCTATCTTGGGCAATCAAAAACTTCGTCAAATGTGTGTACCTAAAACAAGTGGGTTGACAGATTCTGCATTATGATATACATTATCTACCTATCGTTCGGTACCCGTCATTGAGACGAGGATGCTGATAGGTAAGCCCTTTTACAACAAAAATAGGAGGAATGGTATAAGATAATTTTTGCAGGAAGGAACGGCAATGCGTGGCATGCGTACAGCGATTGCGCAAATGCCGCAACAGCAAACGGCGTGATGCGAACAGCAATTTGTCTTATGCCGCTACGGCAAAAGAAGCAATACGAACAGTAAGCTGTTCTATGCTGAAAACGGCAAATGCACTGATCTGAACAAAAATAGAAATTATGCTCTTTAAGAAAGGTTAGTCGCAAAGGGGTATCACGCATCACGCGAGATACCCCTTGTTTTATTTTTAAGTGTAGGACTTACGCGTTTGATAAAAACTATGGACTTCTGTCATTCCCGCGAAAGCGGGAATCCAGTATTTATGCATTACCCCATGTTTCTGGATTCCCGATCAAGTCGGGAATGACAATGTGGGTGAATCGCATCAGTCATAAAGTGGTTGATTTTATTTCAAAAAATAAGTACACTGGGGATAATACATTGATGTCATCTCAAAATTAGCATCTATTATTTTATTGCCATTCCCGCGCAAGCAGGAATCTAGCGAGTAAGGCGATTCTGGATTCCCGATCAGGTCGGGAATGACAGAGGGGTGAATTTTGAGATGACCTCAATCCAAGATAGAGATTGCTTCGTCCCGACAAGTTGGGACTCGCAATGACGAAATGTGATTTATGAAATGTCCAATAGAAAAAACAAAATGTCCGATATAAAACAATTGAGAAAAGCAGTGATTTTGGTTGCTGGATACGGCACGCGGTTTTTGCCGGCGACCAAGGCACAACCCAAGGAGATGTTGCCGCTCGTGGATAAGCCAATTGTCCAATATCTGGTGGAGGAGGCGGTTGCCGCGGGACTGAAAGAAATCATTATGGTGACGGGCAAAAATAAACGCGCGATAGAAGACCATTTTGATCGCGCGCCGGAGCTGGAAGCGTTTTTGGAATCCCGCGGTAAATCGGACATGGCGCGGATGGTGCGGGAAACCGCGTCTCTCGCATTTTTCGCCTATGTGCGGCAGAAGGAGCAGAAGGGGACTGCGGATGCGGTGCTTGCCGCGCGCCCCTTGCTGGATGATGAGCCGTTTGCCGTGATGTCCGGCGATGATATTATAGAGACGGAGCCGTCGGCGCTTGCGCAGATGATCCGTGTATATGAGAAATATCGCGCGCCGGTGACCTGTCTGATGCGCGTGCCAATGGAAAATACCCATAGATACGGCGTGATTGAGGGGAGCGAGGTGGAGCCGGGGGTTTGGAAAATAAAACGCGCAGTGGAGAAGCCGGCGCTCGGCACAGCGCCGAGTAATCTTGCCACGATCACGAAATTCATCCTGACGCCTGATTTTGTGCCGTATTTGGAACGGGTACAACCTATGAACGGCGAGTATTATATCCCGCCTGCTATGGATGCCTATATAAAGGAGGGTGGTGCATTTTATGGATGTGAAGTAAAAGGAGAGTGGTATGATTGTGGCAATAAGCTTGGATATATGAAGGGCGCGGTGCATTTTGCGCTCAAGCACCCGGAGATTGGCGCGGAGTTTCGGGCATATCTGAAAAATCTGACGTTGTAGATCATAGATGTCGCTTCTGAAGTTGCGGCTCGTTGAGGGCATGATACTCGTGAGACATTGTCCCCTGCCGAAATTGCAACATCGGCGGCGGGACGCGCTTTCAACATCGGACAACTTCAGCAGCGGGAACCAGTTATCCACACCCTGCCACTTGCTTGACTATTTGCAGAGGATATAATAAGGTGAGGTGTGGGGATTGGGCTTGTATCTG